>NZ_JBJLSG010000085.1:0-21645 GCF_050871925.1 Kineococcus gurbantunggutensis | reverse complement strand
GAGGGGGGCGGGGGTTGCGGGAGGGGGGCGGTGTCCTCAGAGGGGCGTGAGGCGGGTGAGCAGGTGGGTGCGGGCGCCGTCGCGGCTGCGCACGGCGGTGCGCCAGCCGCCGCCGTCCTCGGGGGCCACCCGCTCGTGCAGGTGCTCCACCGTGGCCGGCAGCAGCAGCGGGGCCTTGAAGCGCACGTCGGCGCGCACCGCGTCCGGCAGCCGGCCGTCGAGCACGGCCAGGCTGCGCGAGGCGGTCCACAGCCCGTGCGCCAGGGCGCGGCGGAACCCCAGCAGCCGCGCCGCCGGGGCCGCCAGGTGGATGGGGTTCACGTCGCCGCTGACCTCGGCGTAGCGGCGCCCGGCGGCGGCGCCGACCCGCCAGCGGGTGGAGGCGGCGCCGGGGCCGGGGGCGTCCGGGTCCGGCTCCGCCGGCGGCACCGCCCCGGGCAGCCGGGTGCCCGGGGCGAGGTAGCGGCTGAGGCCGCGCCACGCGGGGGCGCCGTCGGCCGGCTCGCCGGCGCCGCGCACCTCGGTGACGAGGTCGACGACGGCGCCGCGCCGGTGCGGGCGCATCGCCACCGCGCGCACCGACACGTCCAGCTCCTCGTCCACGGCCAGCTGCCGGTGCCGGGTGAACTCCTGCGCGACGTGCACCAGGCCCAGCAGGCGGAACGGGAACGGCTCGGAGACCAGCAGCTCCACCTGGGCGGCGAACCCCAGCAGGTGCGGGTAGGGCAGCGGCAGCTGCGAGCGCAGCGGGAACCCGCACACCCGCGACCACGCCGCCAGGCGCGCGGGGTCGGTGCGCACGCCGTGCTGCTCGTGCCGGCGGCGGGGCAGGTCGACCCCGCCGCGCGGGCGGGGGGTGAGCAGGGAGCGCGCGTAGTTCGCGGCCAGGGGGCGGGGGGTCTCGTGCGGCACGGCGCTCACGCCCCCGTCAGGTGCTGGCCGTCGACGCGCAGCACCTGCCCGTTGACCCCGCCGGCGCCCGGGGAGGCCAGCCAGGCCACGGCCTCGGCGACGTCCACGGGCATCCCGCCCTGCTGCAGGCTGCTGGCGCGCCGGCCCACCTCGCGCGGCAGCGGCGGCATCGAGGCCGTCATGGGGGTCTCGATGAAACCGGGGGCGACGGCGTTGGCGGCCATCCCGCGCCGGGCCAGCGGAGCGGCCAGCGCCTGCACGAACCCGACGAGCCCGGCCTTGCTGGCGGCGTAGTTGGCCTGCCCCCTGGCGCCGGCCAGGCCGTTGATGGAGGACAGGCACACGAACCTGGCCCCCGGCGCCAGCGCGCCGCCGGTGCGCAGCAGTTCCGCGGTCAGCCGCAGCGGCGCGTCGAGGTTCACGCCGAGCACGGTGTCCCAGGCGTTCTCGTCGAGGTTGACGAAGGAGCGGTCGCGGGTGACGCCGGCGTTGTGCACGACGGCGTCGGCGCCGCCGAAGCGGCGGCGCAGGTGCTCGGCCAGCGCGCGCGGGGCGCCGGGGGCGGTGACGTCCAGCGGCAGGGCGGAGCCGCGCACCCGGTTGGCCACCCGGGCGAGCTGCTCGCCGGCGGCGGCGACGTCGGCGCACACGACGTGCGCGCCGTCGCGGGCGGCGACCTCGGCGATCGCCGCGCCGATGCCGCGGGCGGCGCCGGTGACGACGACGACGCGCCGCTCGCGCGCGGGGGCCGGTCCCGGGGGCGGTTCCGGCGCCGGGCCGACGAGCAGCGGCTGGCCGGAGACGAACGCGGCGCGCGCGGAGAGCAGGAACTCCACCGGCGAGCGCAGGGCCGCACCGGCGCCCTCGGCCACCCGCAGCAGGTTCACGGTGGTGCCGCCGCGCGCCTCCTTGCCCAGGCTGCGCACCAGGCCCTCGAGACCCTGCTGCACGGAGCGGGCCTCCACGTCGCCGAAACCCCCGGGGAAATCCTCGGGCGTCCCGTCGGAACCCCCGTCCTCGGCGGAACCACCGTCCTCGGCGGAACCCCCGGCCTCGGCGGGCACGGCGCCGAGCACGAGCACGCGCCCGCCGCGGGCGGTGCGCCGGAACGCCGGCGCCAGCAGCTCACGCAGCCGCGCCAGGTCCGGCACGCGGCGGGCGGCGGTGGCGTCGACGACGACGGCGCCGAGGCGTTCACCGCCGGCGGCGTCGAGGTCGTCGAGCACGCGCGCGCCGGCCCCGGTCAGCCAGGCGGTGACGTCGGCGGCCAGGGGGGCGGCGCCCACCCGCAGCACCAGCGCCGGGCCGGTGAGCAGCTCCTGCCCGGGCGCGTGCCGGCGCAGCCGCGGCGGCACCGGCAGCCCGAGCCTCCTCGCGGCGGCCGCGCCGGGGCCGCTGCGCACCAGGTCGCCGTACAGGTCGTCGGGGAGCCTCATCCTCACGCCTCCACCAGGGCGACGATGCCCTGCCCGCCGGCGGCGCAGATGGAGATGAGCGCGCGACCGCCGCCGCGCTCGGCGAGCAGCTTGGCGGTGGTGGCCAGGATGCGCGCGCCGGTGGCGGCGAACGGGTGGCCGGTGGCCAGGGAGGAGCCGGCGACGTTGAGCTTGGCGCGGTCCACCGCGCCCAGCGGCCCGTCCAGGCCGAGGCGCTCGCGGCAGAACCCCTCGTCCTCCCAGGCGGCCAGGGTGGCCAGCACGGTGGAGGCGAACGCCTCGTGCACCTCCACCAGGTCCAGGTCGTCGAGGGTGAGGCCGTTGCGGCGCAGCAGGACCGGGACGGCGTGCACGGGGGCGGTGAGCAGGCCCTCGCCGCGGTGCACGTGGTCCACGGCCGCGGTCTGGGCGTCCACGAGGTGCGCCAGGACGTCCAGGCCGCGCTCGGCGGCCCACTCGTCGGTGGACAGCAGCACGGCGGCGGCACCGTCGGTGAGCGGGGTGGAGTTCCCCGCCGTCATCGTCGCCGGGACCGGCAGGTCGCGGCCGAACACCGGTTCCAGCGCGGCCAGCTTCTCCGCGGTGGTGTCCGGGCGCAGCAGGCCGTCGCGGCGCAGGCCCAGGTACGGGGTGAGCAGGTCGTCGAAGAACCCGCGCTCGTAGGCGGCGGCGAGGTTGCGGTGGCTGGCCAGCGCCAGCTCGTCCTGCGCCTGCCGGCTCACGCCCCAGTGCGCGGCGGTGCGGGCGGCGTGCTCGCCCATCGACAGGCCGGTGCGCGCCTCGGCGTTGCGGGGGAATTCCGGCACGACCTGGCCGGGGCGCAGCCCGGCGAGCGCCTTCAGGCGCTGGCCTGGGGTGCGGGCGCGGTTCAGCGCCAGCAGCACCCGGCGCAGGCCCTCGTCCACGGCGATCGGGGCGTCGCTGGCGCTGTCGGCGCCGCCGGCGATGCCGGCCTCGACCTGCCCCAGGGCGATCTTCCCGGCGAGCAGGACGGCGGTCTCCAGGCCGGTGGCGCACGCCTGGGAGACGTCGTAGGCGGGGGTGGCGGGGTCCAGCGCGGTGGACAGCACCGCCTCGCGGGTGAGGTTCAGGTCGCGGCTGTGCTTCAGGACGGCGCCGGCGACGACCTCGCCGAGGCGCTCGCCGGCCAGCCCGGTGCGCGCGACGAGGCCGTCGACCGCGGCGACGAGCAGGTCCTTGGCGGAGGCCTGCGCGTAGCGCCCGCCGGCCTTGGCGAAGGGGGTGCGGTTGCCGGCGACGACGGCGACCGGGCGCACGGCGCGCGTGGCGCGGGAAGGGGGCGGGGCTGCGGTCACGGGTCCTCCTCGTCGAGCCTGACTCCCCGGAAACTTAACAGGTACTCGGGGTACCGGGTACCCGTCGTCCGAGGTACCGTCGAGACGTGGACCCCGTCACCGCCGACGCCCCGGCCGACGTCCCCGCGGCGCCCGCCGCCGCGGCGGCGCGCCCGGACGGCCGCCGCACCCGCTGGGCCGAGCACCGCCGCAAGCGCCGCGAGGAGCTCGTCACCGCCGCGCTGCGCGCCATCACCACCCACGGCGCCGGCCTGGGCATGGACGAGCTGGCCGCCGCCGCCGGCACCAGCAAGACCGTGCTGTACCGGCACTTCTCCGACAAGGAGGACCTGTACCTGGCGGTCGCCCAGCGGGTGAACCGGCTGATCGTGCGCGAGCTGCGCAGCGCCGTCGAGCGCGCGGGCAGCCCGCGCGAGGCGCTGGCCGGGATCGTCTCCACCTACCTGCGCCTGGTCGAGCACGACCCGGAGGTGTACCGCTTCGTCGTCTCCCGGCGGTTCCCGGGCACCGCCGCCCGCGACCCCGAGCGCGACCCCGTGCAGCGCCTGACCAGCGCCCTGGCCGACGAGACCGCCCGCACCCTCACCGCGCACCTGCGCGCGGCCGGCGCGGCCGACGCCTCCGCCGACGCGCTCGCCCACGGGCTGGTCGCGCTGATCCGCTCCGCGGCCGACCGGTGGATCTCCACCCCGGAGCGCCTCGGCGCCGCGCAGATGGCCGACGCCCTCACCGACCTGGCCTGGGGCGGCCTGGACGCCGTCCTGGGCTCCCCCCGGCACCCCGCCCGCCCCGCCCGCCCCGCACCCGAGGAGGTCCCGTGACCGCCACCGAGATCGACACCGCCGTCGAGACCGACGTCGAGACCGACGCCGCCGCGCGGGCGGACGCGCCCGCGCAGCAGGGCGCCCCCGAGCGCCCCGGGCTCGAGCGCCCCGGGCCCGAGCGCCCCGCCCCCGGGCCGGTGGACACCGGCGTCCTGCGCACCGTCCTGGACGGCCGCTACGCCGACCTGCGCGAGCGGGCCCGGCGGGAGTTCCCCGCCGACTTCTTCGGCCCGATCGACCACCTGAGCACCGCCGAGCAGCGCGACCTCACCCGCGCCCGCCTGCGCGTGCTCGCCGAGCTCGGCGGCCACGAGCTGGGCTACTCCTCCCGCCACGGCGGCGGGGACTCCCCCGGCGGGCAGGTCAGCCAGTTCGAGGTGCTGGGCTTCGGCGACGCCTCGCTGATGATCAAGTCCGGGGTGCAGTGGGGGCTGTTCGGCGGCGCCGTGCAGGCCCTGGGCACCGAGCGCCACCACGCCGAGCTGCTGCCGCGGCTGCTGCGCCTGGACCTCGTCGGCTGCTTCGCGATGACCGAGTCCGGCCACGGCTCCGACGTCTCCTCCCTGGGCACCACCGCCACCTACGACCCGGACGCGCGCGAGTTCGTCGTGCACACCCCCGACGAGTCCTGCCGCAAGGACTACATCGGCGGCGCCGCCGAGGACGCCGAGGTCGCGGTCGTCTTCGCCCAGCTCGTCACCGGCGGCGAGGTGCAGGGCGTGCACGCGTTCCTCGTGCCGCTGCGCGGGCCGGACGGGCGCGACCTGCCCGGCGTGCGCCGCGGCGACGACGGGCGCAAGGCCGGGCTCAACGGCGTGGACAACGGCCGGCTGTGGTTCGACTCCGTGCGCGTGCCGCGCACCGCGCTGCTGGACCGCTACGCGCAGGTCGCCGAGGACGGCACCTACTCCAGCCCCATCGCCAGCAAGGGCGCGCGGTTCTTCACGATGCTCGGCGCCCTGGTCAAGGGCCGGGTGAGCATCTCCGGCGGCGCGATCGGGCAGACGAAGGTCGCCCTGGAGATCGCCCTGCGCTACGCCCTGCACCGCAAGCAGTTCGCCCGCCCCGGCGCGCAGCCGGGCGAGCGCGGCGAGGAGGTCGTGCTGCTGGACTACCTCGCCCACCAGCGCCGCCTGCTGGTCCCGCTGGCCACCACGTACGCCCTCAGCTTCGCCCAGGAGGAGCTGCTGGGCGAGATGGACGAGCTGCTGCGCGTGCAGCTCGCGGGCGGCGACCCCGAACCCGCCCGCCAGCGCGCGTTCGAGGCGCACGCGGCCGGGATGAAGGTGGCCTCCACCTGGCACGCCACCCGCACCATCCAGACCTGCCGCGAGGCGTGCGGCGGCAACGGCTACCTCGCCGACTCCCGCCTGCCGCAGCTCAAGGCCGACACCGACGTGTTCACCACCTTCGAGGGCGACAACACCGTCCTGCTGCAGCTGGTCGCCAAGAGCCAGCTGACCGCCTACGCCCAGCAGTTCTCCGACCTGGACACCCTGGGCATGGCGCGCCTGGCCACCCGCGACTTCGTCACCACCCTGGCCGGGCGCAGCCCCGCCCGCTCCCTGGTCGCCGACGTCGTCGAGGCCGGCCGGGTCCCCGAGGACCTGCACGACCGCGCCTGGCAGCTGCGCATGCTCGCCGAGCGCGAGCGGCACGTCGTGGAGTCCCTGGCCAAGCGGATGCGCAGGGCGCGCGCCCGCTCCGAGCAGGACGCCTTCGAGGCCGTCGACGGGCTGCAGGACCACCTGCTGCTGGCCGGGCGCGCGCACGTGGACCGCGTCGTGGCCGAGGCGTTCGCCGCCGCGATCGCCCGCACCGAGGACCCCGCGGTGGCCGCGCTGCTGGCGGAGGTGTTCGACCTGCACGCGCTGGCGCTGCTGGAGGCGGAGAAGGGCTGGTACCTGCAGCACCGCCGGATGACGACCCTGCGGGCCAAGGCCGTCACCCAGGCCGTCAACGAGCTGTGCCGCCGGCTGCGCCCGCGCACGGAGGAGCTGCTGGACGGCTTCGGCACCCCGCGGCACTGGCTGGCGTCCTCGCTGGTGCCCGGGTCCCTGCAGCCGCCCGCCGCGTAGGGTCCCTGCGTGCACGGTGAGTACAAGGTCCCCGGTGGCAAGCTCGTCGTCGCCGACCTGCAGGTCGACGACGGGGTGCTCGCCTCCGTGCGGGTCTCCGGCGACTTCTTCCTCGAGCCGGACGAGGCACTGGCGGCCGTCGACGCGGCGCTGACGGGCCTGCCCGCCGACGCGGACAGCGCCGCGATCGCCGTGCGGGTGCGCGCCGCGCTGCCGCCGGGGGCCGTGCTCCTGGGCTTCTCCCCCGAGTCGGTGGCCACCGCGGTGCGCCGCGCGGTCGGCGGGGCCACCGGGTGGCTGGACCACGACTGGCAGCTCGTGCACACCGGCCCGCAGGCGCCGCAGACGCACATGGCCCTGGACGAGGTGCTGGCCCGCGAGGTCGCCGCGGGCCGGCGCCCCCCGACGCTGCGGGTGTGGGAGTGGGCGAGCTCCGCCGTCGTCATCGGCAGCTTCCAGTCCCTGGCCAACGAGGTGGACGGCGAGGCCGCGCAGCGCCTGGGCGTGCAGGTCGTGCGCCGCGTCTCCGGCGGCGGCGCGATGTTCGTCGAGCCCGGCAACACCATCACGTACTCGCTCTACGCCCCCGCCTCCCTGGTGGAGGGGCTGTCGTTCACCGAGTCCTACGCGTTCCTGGACGACTGGGTGCTCGTCGCCCTCGGCGAGCTGGGCGTGAAGGCGTGGTACCAGCCGATCAACGACATCGCCACGGACCAGGGCAAGATCGCCGGGGCCGCGCAGAAGCGGCTGGCCGACGGCACCGTGCTGCACCACGTGACGATGTCGTACGACATCGACGCCGCGAAGATGCTGCAGGTGCTGCGCATCGGGCGCGAGAAGCTCAAGGGCAAGGGGCTGGCCAGCGCCGCCAAGCGGGTGGACCCGCTGCGCCGGCAGACGGGCCTGGCCCGCGAGGAGGTCATCGACCGCATGGTCGCCACGTTCGGCCGGCAGTACGGGCTGACGGCCTCGCAGCTCACCGGCGCCGAGCTGGCCGCCGCCGAGGAGCTCGTGGCGGCCAAGTTCGCCACCGACGGCTGGATCGGCCGCGTCCCCTGACCCGCGCCCGTCCGGGGCGGCGGGCCTCGACAGGGCGAGCGCGGGGGCGCACCATCACCGCATGGAGGACGCGGCGCTGCGGACCGGGCACGGCACCCCCACCGGCGTGCTGCGCGACGCCGACCGGGCCGGGCGCGCCCTGCGCGTCAGCGCCCACCCCGACGCCGCCCGCGTGGTGCTCTCCACCTGGCAGGGCGGCACGTGCGTGTCCACGGTGCGCCTGGACCGCGCCGAGGTGGTGGAGCTGCTGGCGGCCCTGGGGGCGGCGCTGCTGCCGCCCCCGGAGCCGGGCGCTCACCAGGGCACGACGCCGTAGCGGTCGCGGAACACCCCCGTCGGCCCGTCCGGGCCGCTGGTCGCCAGCTCCACGACCGCGTCGGTGCCCTCGGTGACGGTCTGCGGGCCGCTGTGGCCGTTGAGGTCCGTCGCGGTGTAGCCGGGGTCGACGGCGTTGAACCGCACGTCCGGCAGCGCCCTGGCGTACTGGGTGGTCAGCATCGTCAGCGCCGACTTCGAGGACGCGTACAGCGGCGCGGTGACCCGGCCCTCGACGCGGTCGGGGTCGTGGGTGGCGGCGAACGAGCCCAGCCCGCTGGTGACGTTGACGACGAGGGGGTTGCCCGACCCGCGCAGCAGCGGCAGGAACGCGCGCGTCACCCGCACGACCCCGAAGACGTTGACGTCGTAGACGGCCAGGGCGTCGGCGGCCGTCAGCTCGTCGGCCGGGGCCTGCGCCCCGCCGACCCCGGCGTTGTTGACCAGGACGTCCAGGACGCCCTCGTGCGCGGCGACGTCGGCGGCCGCGGCCTCCACGGAGGCGTCGTCGGTGACGTCGATCCGGACGAACCGGGCCCCGAGGGCCTCGGCGGCCGCCCGGCCGCGCTCGGGGTCGCGGGCGCCGAGCAGGACGGTGTGCCCGGCCTCGAGCAGGCGGCGGGCGGTCTCGTACCCGAGGGACTTGTTGGCCCCGGTGATGAAGGTGGTGGTCACGGGCCCACCCTCGGCCCGGCGGCGCGGGCCCGCCAGTGCCCGCCCGACGGTGGGACGGGCAGTACCAGGCTCGGGCCCGGCGCCGGCGGGCCGGTGCGGGGCAGGATGCGGGAGTGGCGGACGGCGAGAACCTCGGCACGGCCCTGCGGCGCTGGCGCGACCGGCTCTCCCCGCTGGACGTGGGGCTGCCCGCGCGCGCCGGGCGCCGCACCGCCGGGCTGCGGCGCGAGGAGCTGGCCGAGCTGGCCGGGCTGTCGGTGGACTACGTGGTCCGCTTGGAGCAGGGCCGCGCCAGGCACCCCTCGGCGCAGGTCGTGGGCACGCTGGCGCGGGCCCTGCAGCTCAGCCCCGACGAGCGCGACCACGCCCACCGGCTGGCCGGGCTGCTGCCGCCGGCGGACGGGGTGGTCTCGCACCTGGTGCCCGCCGGCGTGCAGCGCGTGCTGGCCCGCCTCGTGGACCTGCCCGTGGGCGTCTTCGCCGCCGACTGGACGCTGCTGACGTGGACCCCGTCGTGGGCGGCGCTGATCGGCGACCCCGGCGACCTGCCGCTGGAGGAGCGCAACCTCGTCAGGGCGGTCTTCGGCGGCGGGGAGGGCGCGGTCGGCCGGCTGGCGCGCTGGCCCGTGCGGGACGCCGACGCCGGGATGCCCGCCGCGCTCGTCTCGGACCTGCGCGAGGCGCTGGCGCGCTACCCGCGCGACGAGGGCCTGCTCGCGCTGAGCCGGGAGCTGAGCCGCACGAGCCCGGAGTTCCGGCGGCTGTGCCGCGAGGGCACGGTCGGCCGGCACGTCTCGGCGCGCAAGACGGTGGAGCACCCCGACGTCGGCGACGTCACCTGCGACTGCGACGTGCTCACCGTTCCCGGCAGCGACGTGCGGATCGTCGTGTACAGCGCGCCCGCGGGCTCGCCCGACGCGGAGAAGCTGGAGTTCCTGCGCGTCACCGGCAGCCGCCCGGCGCCCGCGCTCCCGGCCGCGTCACCGGCCGCGTCACCGGCCGCGTCACCGGCCGCGTCACCGGCCGCGCCCTGACGCCCCGGCCGCGGCGGCGCGGTTCGAGGTGCGGCGGGACGCCGCGCTCTGCACCATCGCTGGGTGCCCCGCCTGCGCCGCGTCTCCAGCTCCTCGCCCGGTTTCACGCGCCGGCGCCGCGGGAGGGGCTGGGAGTACCTCGACACCGCCGGCGGGCGCATCACCGACCCCGCGGTCGTCGAGCGCATCGCGAAGCTGGCGATCCCGCCGGCCTACACCGACGTGTGGATCTGCCCGCACCCCAACGGGCACCTGCAGGCCGTGGGCACCGACGAGCGCGGCCGGCGCCAGTACCGCTACCACGAGCAGTGGCGCGCCGAGCGCGACCGCGCCAAGCACGACCGCGTGCTGGAGGTCGCCGCGCAGCTGCCCCGCGCCCGCGAGCGGGTCGCCGCGCACCTGCGGCTGCCGGGGCTGCCGCGCGAGCGGGTGCTGGCGGCCGCGTTCCGCCTGCTGGACCTGGGCTTCTTCCGCGTGGGCGGCGACGCGTACGCCGAGGAGAACGGCTCCTACGGCCTGGCCACCCTCAAGCGCGAGCACGTCGTGCAGCACGGGGACGAGCTGGTCTTCCGCTACGTGGCCAAGTCCGGCAAGGACCGCACCGCCGTCATCGCCGACCCCGACGTGGTGGAGGTCGTGCGCTCCCTCAAGCGCCGCCGCGGCGGCGGCGACGACCTGCTGGCGTGGAAGGCGGGCAGCCGCTGGCACGACGTCACCAGCGACGACGTCAACGCCTACCTGCGCGAGACGATCGGGCCGGACGTGTCGGCCAAGGACTTCCGCACCTGGCACGCCACCGTCCTGGCCGCCGTGGCGCTGGCGGTGTCGGTGCAGGCCGCGGCGAGCCCCACGGCGCGCAAGCGGGCGGTGACCCGGGCGGTGGCGGAGGTCTCGGAGTACCTGGGCAACACCCCCGCGGTGTGCCGCAGCAGCTACGTGGACCCGCGCGTGGTCGACCTGTTCGACGACGGCGTGACGATCGCGCCGGCGCTGGAGCAGCTCGGCGAGGACGCCGCCTTCGGCCACCCCGCCACGCACGGCGCGGTGGAGCAGGCGGTGCGCGACCTGCTGCACACCGACCCCGTGGCCGTCTCGCGGGCCGTGGCGCGCGGCGGGCGGGTGCCGCTGCGCTCGCGGCGGCTGTCCGCGCCGGGCTCCCCGGCGAGCCCGGCGGCCGCCTGAGGGGCCCGCGCGGGGCGCGGGCGCCGGGGCTCACCCCCTATGCTGGACGGGCTCCCGCAGCCGGGAGACGCGCCCTCATCGTCTAGTGGCCTAGGACGCCGCCCTTTCAAGGCGGTAGCACGGGTTCGAATCCCGTTGGGGGTACGCGAGCGGCACCGTCGGCCGGTGTCCGGGTCGGTGTCACGAGCACCGCCCGGGATCGGGTACTGTTGGTCCCGCAAGCGAGCAAGGCAGCAAGACAAGCAAGGCCTCCTTGAGGCCCCGTAGCGCAGTTGGTTAGCGCGCCGCCCTGTCACGGCGGAGGTCGCGGGTTCGAGTCCCGTCGGGGTCGCTCGTCGTGCCGGTTCACCCGGCCCGGCACGGCCAGGTAGCTCAGTTGGTAGAGCGTCCGACTGAAAATCGGAAGGTCAGCGGTTCGACCCCGCTCCTGGCCACCTGAGTCCCCCTTTCGAAGCCCGTCGCGTTCCGCGGCGGGCTTTCGCGCGTCCCCGTCCTGCCCGCACCGGTGCGCGCGGGCGTCGGTAGCCTGCGCACCGTGCCTCGGACCCCCACCTCCCCCGTCGTCGCCGCCGCCGTCCTCGGCGGGTACGCGATCGGGCGCACCACCGGCGACCGCAGGCTGGCCGGGGCCGCGCTCCTGGCGGGCCTGGCCTGGTCGGTGCCGCGCTGGGCCGCCGCCTCCGCGCCCCTGGCCGCCGCCCTGACCGCCGGCACCGCGGCCCTGGTGGGCGCCTCGCACCCGCTGTCCAGGCGCGTGGGCCCCTGGCCCGCGGTGCTGGCCTCCACCGCGGGCGCGGCGGTGCTGGCCGCCGTGGGCGACGGGGCCGCGAGACGCCGGTGAGCACCGGCGGCGGCCGCACCGACTGGCGCGCCCTGGCCGAGCACGGGCCCGCCAGCGCGCTGCTGTCCGGCACCGTCGTCGCCTGGGCCTCCGCGGCCGCCCGCGAGCTGGCCGGGCCGGACCCGCTGGTGGGCCGCGACGCGCTGGAGCTGCTGGTGCCCGCGGACCGCCCCCGCGCGCGGCGGGCCCTGGAGGCCGTCGCCGCCCGGCGCCCGGGCGCCGCGGGCGCACCGCCGCTGCGCGTGCGGCTGGGCACCCGGCCCGGCCGGCGGGTGGAGCTGTCCGCGCAGCCGCTGGGCGGCGGGCGCGTGCTCGTCGGGGCGTGGGACGTCACCGAGCGGGTGCGCCGCGAGCGCGAGCTGCGGCACCTGGCCGGCCACGACGGGCTGACGGGCCTGCCCAACCGGGCGCTGCTGGCCGACCGCTGGGAGGGCAGCCGCGCGCGCGCCCGCCGCGAGCCCGGGCGCGGGGCCTTCGTGCTGGTCTGCGACGTCGACGGCCTCAAGGAGGTCAACGACCTGCAGGGTCACGCCGCCGGCGACCGGGTCCTGCAGGAGGTGGCGCGGGCGCTGAGCGCGCACGTGCGGCCCGGGGACACGGTGGCGCGCACCGGCGGCGACGAGTTCGTCGTGCTCGTCGAGCAGGCCGGCGCCGAGGACGTCGAGCGGCTGGCCGAGCGCCTGCGCGGCGGCGCGGCGCCCGGGGCGGGCGCGCGGCTGTCGGTGGGCTGGGCGGCGGACTCCCCCTCCCGCTCCCCGGCGTCGGTGCTGGCCGAGGCCGACGCGCGCATGTACGCCGACAAGCGCGCCGCCCGCGCCGCGCGCGGGGCGGGCGTGCCCGCGCCCCGGCGGGAGCCGGACGAGCCCGCCGGGCCCGCGGACCCCGCCGGACCCGCCGGACCGGCCGGCCCGGCCGGTCCGGTCAGGGACGCGGGGCGGTGAGCTCGCGCACCTGCGCGTAGCGCTCGCGCACGGCCGGCTGCGGGTCCGCCTCGAAGGTCTCGGCCTCCCCGCCGAGCGACCACGCCGGCGGCTCGTCCCCGCCGGCGAGCACCCACGCCGCCTGCCGCGCCGCGCCGTCGGCGACGTACTCCCCCGGCGGGGGCACCGCCACGGGGCGCCCCAGCACCGCCGGGGCCAGCCGGCGCACCGCCTCCGAGCGGGCGCCGCCGCCCACGAGCAGCACCCGGTGCACCGGCACCCCCTGGGCGACCAGGGCGTCCAGGCCGTCGGCGAGCCCGCACAGCAGCCCCTCCACGGCCGCGCGGGCCAGGTGGGCGGGCGTGGAGGTCTCCAGCGTCAGCCCGTGCAGGGCGCCGGTGGCGTCGGGGCGCACCGGGGTGCGCTCGCCCTCCAGGTAGGGGACCAGCACCAGCCCGCCGGCGCCGGGCGGGGCGCTCAGCGCCAGCCGGGACAGCTCGGCGTGGTCCACGCCGAGCAGGCGGGCGGCGGCGTCCAGCACCCGGGCGGCGTTGAGGGTGCACACCAGCGGCAGGTGCCGCCCGGTGGCGTCGGCGAAGCCGGCGACGGCGCCGGAGGGGTCGTGGGTGGCGACGTCGCTGACGGCGCTGACGACGCCGGAGGTGCCGATGGAGACCACGACGTCGCCGGGGCGGGCGCCCACGCCCAGCGCGGCAGCCATGTTGTCGCCGGTGCCCGGGCCCAGCACCGCCCCGCGGCTGAGCCCCACCGCGCTGCGCCCGGCCTCCTCGGCCGGGCCCAGCACCCGCGGCAGGCGCGGGCGGGCGCCGAAGGCGCGCTCGAGCAGGTCGGTGCGGTACGCGCCGGTGGCCGCGGAGTAGTAGCCGGTGCCGCTGGCGTCGCCGCGGTCGGTGACCAGCTCCGCCCCGGCGGCGGCGCCGCCGGCCAGGCGGTGGGTGAGCCAGTCGTGCGGCAGGCACACCGCGGCGGTGCGGGCGGCGGCGTCCGGCTCGTGCTCGGCGACCCAGCGCAGCTTGGTGATGGTCAGCGAGGCCACCAGGACGCTGCCGACCTGCTCGGCCCAGGCGCCGGGCCCGCCCAGCTCGCCGGTGAGCTCGCGCGCGGCGCCGGCGGAGCGGCCGTCGTTCCACAGCAGCGCCGGGCGCACCACGGCGCCGTCGTCGTCGAGCAGGACCGAGCCGTGCTGCTGGGCGCCCACGGCCAGGGCGTCGACGTCCTCCAGGCCGCCGGCGTCGGCCGCGGCGGCGCTCAGCGCCTCCCACCAGCGCTGCGGGTCCACCTCGGTGCCCTCCGGGTGCGCGGCCCGCCCGGAGCGCACCGGCCGCCCGGTGGCGGCCTCCCGCACGACCACCTTGCACGACTGCGTCGAGGAGTCGATCCCGGCCACCAGGGGGGTGCGCTGCGCCATGGGGGTCATGCAACACCACGCGCCGCGACCGCCGGGCACCCCGGGCTCCCCCGTCCGGACGCGCGGCGCGCCGACCGGGATGCCGGAAGGTCTGGCGAACCTGTACGGTTGGCACCACGGAGAGATGACAGCTACTCCGGGGCCCTCTCAGCGGCCCCGGCCGACGCGCGAGGGGGTCGACGCCATGGGGCGCGGCCGTCAGAAGGCCAAGCAGACCAAGGTCGCTCGGCAGCTGAAGTACTTCAGTCCTCAGACTGACTACAACGCGCTGCAACGCGAGCTGCACGGTCCTGACCCGTTCCGTCCGACCACCGGGCGTTCCGAAGCCCCGGAGGTACCGGAGGTGGACGAGGACGAGGTGGACGAGGACACCGAGGACTGGTCCCGCTACTCCGCCACGGACGACTACGAGGACTGGGCGACCAAGCGTCGCGCCTGACCTCCCGTCCGCGGCGCGCCCGGGTGGTCCACCACCCGGGACGTCCTCACCCCGGCCGCACCACGGGCCGGGGACGGGTCAGCAGCAAGAGCACCGGCAGGGGGCGTGGCACCGCCCCGGGGTCCCTCACCAGCCCTGGTGGGATCCCCGGAGCAGCGCCACGCCCCCTGCCACGCCCTTGCCGTTGCTGTCGCCGTCGTCCTCCCGGCGCGGGCGCACCCGCCCGCACACCCAGGCGGGGATCCCCGCGCTCTCCAGCGAGGCCACCACGGCGTCGACGGAGCCCGGGTCCACCACCGCGACCATGCCCACGCCCAGGTTCAGCGTGCGCTCCAGGTCGTCGGCGGGCACCCGCCCCAGGTCGCGCACCAGCGAGAACACCGCGCCCGGCGTCCAGCTGGAGCGCTCGACCTCGGCGGTGACGTCCACCGGCAGGCAGCGCGCGAGGTTCGCGGCCAGCCCGCCGCCGGTGACGTGGCTCATCGCGTGCACGCCGCCGGTGGCCAGGGTGGCCAGGGCCGGCTTGGCGTAGATGCGGGTGGGCTCCAGCAGCTCCTCGCCCAGGGTGCGGCCCAGCTCCTCCACGTGCCGCTCGTAGGCCCAGCCGGCGTCGGCGAACACGCGCCGCACCAGCGAGTAGCCGTTGGAGTGCAGGCCCGAGGAGGCCATGGCCACGAGCACGTCGCCGGCGCGCACGCGCTCGGCGCCGAGCAGCTCGTCGGCCTCGACGACGCCGGTGACCGCGCCGGCCACGTCGTACTCGTCCGGGCCCAGCAGCCCGGGGTGCTCGGCGGTCTCGCCGCCGACGAGGGCCGCGCCGGCCTCCTCGCACGCGCGGGCGATGCCGGCGACGATGCCCGCCATCCGCTCGGGCACCACGCGGCCGCAGGCGACGTAGTCCGTCATGAACAGCGGCGTCGCCCCGCACACGACGATGTCGTCGACGACCATGCCGACCAGGTCGGCGCCGATGGTGTCGTGCTTGTCCAGCGCCTGCGCCACGGCGACCTTCGTGCCCACGCCGTCGGTGCTGGTGGCCAGCAGGGGGCGGCGGTAGCCCTTGAGGGCGCTGACGTCGTACAGGCCGGCGAAGCCGCCGAAGCCGCCGACGACGTCGGGGCCGTGCGTGCGGGCCACGGAGGCCTTCATCAGCTCGACGGCGCGGTCGCCGGCGACGACGTCGACGCCGGCGGCGGCGTAGGTGGTGCCGGTCACCGGCGGGCTCCCGAGTGGTGCGCGTGCGAGGGCACGGGGGTGATGGGCAGCAGGGCCTTGTCCATGGCGTGGTCGCCCAGGCGCTGCAGGTCGGGCACCGGCACCGGGTAGGCGCCGGTGAAGCAGGCCGTGCACAGCCGCTCGGCGGGCTGGTCGGTCGCCGCGATCATGCCCTCGTCGGAGATGTAGCCCAGGGAGTCCGCGCCGATGCTGCGGCGCACGTCGTCCACCGCCAGGCCGGTGGCGATGAGCTCGGCGCGGGTGGCGAAGTCGATGCCGTAGAAGCAGGGCCAGCGCACCGGCGGGGAGGAGATCCGCACGTGGACCTCCGCGGCCCCGGCCTCGCGCAGCATCCGGATCAGCGCGCGCTGGGTGTTGCCGCGCACGATGGAGTCGTCGACCACGACGAGGCGCTTGCCCTGCACGACGTGCTTGAGCGGGTTGAGCTTCAGGCGGATGCCGAGCTGGCGGATCGTCTGGCTGGGCTGGATGAAGGTGCGCCCCACGTAGGAGTTCTTCACCAGGCCCTGCCCGTAGGGGATCCCGGACTCCTCGGCGTAGCCGATGGCCGCGGGCGTGCCGGACTCGGGCGTGGGGATGACCAGGTCGGCCTCGACGGGGTGCTCGCGGGCCAGGGTGCGGCCCATCTCGACGCGGGCCTCCTGCACGACCTTGCCGCTGATGGTGGTGTCGGGGCGGGCCAGGTAGACGTACTCGAAGACGCAGCCCTTGGGCCTGGCCTCGGCGAAGCGGCTGCTGCGCAGCCCGTCGGCGTCGATGGCGATGAGCTCGCCGGGCTCGACCTCGCGCACGGCGCTGGCGCCGACGATGTCCAGCGCGGCGGTCTCGGAGGCGACCACCCAGCCGCGCTCGAGGCGGCCGAGCACGAGCGGGCGGATGCCCTGCGGGTCGCGCGCGGCGTACAGGGTGCGCTCGTCCATGAAGACCAGGCTGAAGGCGCCCTCGACGTGCGGCAGGACCTCCAGGGCGGTGGACTCCAGCGTGCGGTCGGGGTCGCCGGCGAACAGCGCGGTGATCAGCGCGGTGTCGGTGGTGTTGCCGCGGGCGATCTCCCCGCCGGAGCCGGGGCGGGTGCCGGCGCGCTCGGGGTAGCGCTCGGCGACGAGCTCGCGCAGGCGGAAGGCGTTGGTGAGGTTGCCGTTGTGGGCCAGCGCCACGGTGCCGCCGGCGGTGGCGCCCAGGGTGGGCTGGGCGTTCTGCCAGCCCGCGCCGCCGGCGGTGGAGTAGCGGGTGTGCCCGACGGCGATGTGCCCCTGCAGGGACTCCAGGGCGGCCTCGTCGAAGACCTGCGGGACGAGCCCGGTGTCCTTGAAGACGAGGATCTGCTCGCCGTTGCTGACGGCGATGCCGGCGGCCTCCTGCCCCCGGTGCTGCAGGGCGTACAGGCCGTAGAAGGTGAGCTTGGAGACTTCTTCGCCGGGTGCCCAGACCCCGAAGACGCCGCAGGCGTCCTGGGGGCCCTTCTCGCCGGGCATGAGGTCGTGGTTCAGACGTCCGTCACCGCGGGCCACGCCCCGAGTGTGGCACACCCCTGCCGGGCCGACGCAGCCGTGCTCCGGCGCCGGGGAGCCTCAGCGGCGGCCCGAGCGCGCGGGCCGGGCGCCGGCGCGGTCGGCCAGGACGGCCACCAGCCCGCCGAGCAGGCCGCACACGATGCCCAGGGAGACGAACAGGTACCCGAACAGGGCGCGCTGGGAGTACCCGCCGCTGGGCGGGGTGAGCACGGCGACGACCGCGGCGACGAGGAAGGCGACGACGACGCCGGCGAGCACGAAGGCGCGGTAGCGCGGCGCGCGCCGGCGGGTGACCTGCACCAGGTGCGTGCGCCCCTCCTCGCCGGGCTGCTCCCCGAGCTGCTCCCCGGGCCGCCCCTCGCGCCGCACCTGCGGGTCCGCGGCGGGCTCGGTGGCGGCCGCGGGCGCGGCGGCGGGCCCGCCGGGCTCCGCGGGGTGCTGGGGGTCCCGGGCTGCCGGCTCCTGCTCGCTCACCCCCCCAACGGTACGCGGCGCGCTCAGGCGCCCGGCCCGGCCACCGGCAGCAGCTCGCCGAGGTCGGCGCGCTCGCCGCTGGCGCGCACCCTGCCGGCGGCGCGCGCGTCCTGGAACGCCAGGCGCCCGGTGGCCAGCTCCAGCCAGGTCACCGCGTCGGTCTCCACCACCGCCGGCGGGGTGCCGCGGGTGTGGCGCGGGCCGGCGACGACCTGCACGGCGGCGAACGGCGGCACCCGCACCTCCACGCTGCCGCCGGGGTGGCGGGCGGCGAGCTCCTCCAGGGTGAAGCGCACGGCGGCGGCCAGGTCGGGGCGCGCGGGGGCGCCCCCGGCGTCCAGGGCGTCCAGGGCGGCGCCCAGGGCGGCGCGGCCCTGCCCGGGGTCGGTGCGGCGGCGGGGTGGCACCGGCCCACCGTGCCACCGCGGGCGCCCGCGCGCACCGGCACCCCCGGCGCCCGCGGCAAGCCTGGCGTCCGCGGCACGCCCGGGGCTCAGCACTCGGGGACGTTGACCCCCACCGCGGCCTCCGGGGCGCGCCGGCGGCCCACGACGGTCAGGGCCAGGCCCCCCAGGGAGGTCTCCTTGTACTCCGAGCGCATGTGCGCGCCGGTGGCGCGCATGGTGCGCACGGCGGTGTCGAGGCTGACGACGTGGGTGCCGTCGCCGCGCAGGGCGGTGCGCGCGGCGTGGATGGCGGTGGTGGCGCCCACCGCGTTGCGCTCGATGCAGGGGATCTGCACGAGGCCGCCGACGGGGTCGCAGGTCAGGCCCAGGTGGTGCTCGATCGCGATCTCGGCGGCGTTCTCGACCTGCTCGGGGCTGCCGCCGAGGACCTCGGCCAGGCCCGCGGCGGCCATGGCGCTGGCCGAGCCGACCTCGCCCTGGCAGCCGACCTCGGCGCCGGAGATGGAGCCGGTCTCCTTCAGCACGGTGCCGATCCCGCCGGCGGCGAGCAGGAACCGGACCGTGCCGGCGTCGTCGGCGCCGGGCACGAAGCGGCGGTGGAAGTGCGCGACGGCGGGCACGATGCCGGCGGCGCCGTTGGTGGGGGCGGTGACCACGCGCCCGCCGGCGGCGTTCTCCTCGTTGACGGCCAGGGCGAACAGGCTCACCCAGTCCATGGCCTGCAGGACGTCCAGGCCGGGGGCGCGGCCCTCCTCGGCCAGGAGCTGGCGGTGCAGCCGCGGTGCGCGGCGCTGCACGCCCAGGCCGCCGGGCAGCACCCCGTCGGTGGCCAGGCCGCGGCGCACGCAGGCGGCCATGGCCTCGAACACCGCCAGCAGCCCGGCGTCGACCTCGGCGGGGGTGCGCAGGCTCTCCTCGTTGCGGCGCACCAGGTCCGCCACGCCCAGGCCGGTGCGCCGGCACTGCTCGAGCAGCTCGTCGCCGGTGCGGAAGGGGTGCGGGACCTCCCCCTCCCCCGCCGCGGCGGCGGGGTCGGCGGGGTCGGCGCCGTCCAGGGGGTGCTCGCGCACGAAGCCGCCGCCGACGGAGTAGGAGGTGCGCCGGGCCAGGACGTCGCCGGCGGCGTCCAGGGCGGTGAAGACCATGCCGTTGGGGTGGGCGGGCAGCGCCACGGTCAGCAGCCGCACGTCCGCGGCCGGGTCGAAGGGCACCGGGTGCCGGCCGAGCAGGCGCAGCTCGCGGTGCCGGGCCACCCGCTCGAGCAGGACGGGCACCGCGTCGGGGTCGACGGACTCCGGGCGCTCGCCGGCCAGGCCCAGGACGACGGCGCGGTCGGAGCCGTGGCCGCGGCCGGTGGCGCCCAGCGAGCCGTGCAGGTCCACCCGCACGGCGGCGACGCGCTCCAGCAGCCCGTCGCCCTCCAGCTCCTGCGCGAAGCGCAGCGCGGCGCGCATCGGCCCGACGGTGTGGGAGCTGGAGGGGCCGATGCCGATGGAGAACATGTCGAAGACGCTGAGCGCCACGGGGCTCACCGCGCCCGTCGGTAGAAGGGCAGCTCGACGACCTCGGCGGCCTCGGCGCGCCCGCGCACGTCGACGGCGAGCGCGGTGCCCACCGCCGCGGCGCCGGCCTCGACGTAGGCCATGGCTACCGGGTGCCCCAGGGTGGGCGAGAGGGCGCCGCTGGTGACGGTGCCGACGGGGCGGCCCTCGTGCAGCACCGGGTAGCCCTCGCGCCCGGCGCGCCGGCCGGTGCCGCGCAGGCCGACCAGGACGCGCTCGGGGGTGCGCTGCGCCAGGCGCTCCAGGGCGGCGCGGCCGGTGAACGCGTGCGGCTTGTCGAGCTTGACGACGCGGCCCAGGCCGGCGGTGTAGGGGTCGACGTCGCGGGTGAGCTCGTGCCCGTACAGCGGCATGCCGGCCTCCAGGCGCAGGGTGTCGCGGCACGCCAGCCCGCACGGCACGGCGTCGTGCGCGCGCCCGGCGTTCAGCAGCGCCTCCCACGCGGGCGCGGCGTGCTCGACGGGCAGGAGCACCTCGAAGCCGTCCTCGCCGGTGTAGCCGGTGCGGGCCAGCAGCACGTCCACGGCGCCGGCGGGGGTGCGCAGGAGCGCGCGGGTGCAGCGGTAGTAGCCCAGGCCGGCCAGGTCGGCGTCGACGACCTCGCCGACGATGAGCGCGGCGGTGGGGCCCTGCACGGCGAGCAGCGCGGTGGCGGTGGACTCGTCGGCGACCTCGGCGTCGAAGCCGGCGGCGCGCTCGGTGAGCTCGCGCGCGACGAGGTCGGCGTTGGAGGCGTTGGCGACGACGAGGAAGTCGTCCTCGGCGAGGCGGTAGGTGACCAGGTCGTCGAGGATGCCGCCGTCGGCGTCGACGATCAGGCCGTACGCGGCGCGGCCCAGGGGCATGGCGGAGGGGCGGCCCACCAGGGCGGCGTCCAGGGCCTCGCCGGCGCGCGGGCCGCGCACGCGCACCTCGCCCATGTGGGAGAGGTCGAAGACGCCGGCGGTGGCGCGCACGGCGCGGTGCTCGGCGAGGTCGGAGGCGTAGCGCACGGGCATGGACCAGCCGGCGAAGTCGGTGAAGGTCGCACCGAGGGCGGCGTGGGCCTCGTGCAGGGGGGAGGGGCGGGACACGGGTGCTCCTTCGCTGGCGCGGCCGCCCGGTGCGGCTGCGCGGACCCCCTCTGTCGCGGCACCTGAGAGCTTCGCGCGCGCGGCGCTTTCCCCGTCGGTGAGGGCCGTGCGGACCCTGCTTTCCAGAGCGGCCTGCCCGTGGCGGTCCTGGGGACCTGAGAGGTTCCGGGGTGGTTGCTCCTTCGGTGCCCGCCGCTGGTGCGCGTCGGGGCTCTCCCGCCCGGGTGCGTGGCCGTGCGTGTTCGGTTGTGCGGCGCGGCGGCCGCGGCGCTGGCGCGCTGCGGGCAGCGTCGCACAGCGCCCTCCCCCCGGGCCAGTCCCGGCCCCGCCCGGGGGGTGGTCCCCGCGGGCGGGTCCCGCAGGTGGGTCCGGGGCGGTCCTCAGAGCTCGCCGGTGAGGAACTGCGCGCGCCCGTGCCCGAAGGACCAGTCGGCGTCGGAGTTCTCCACGACGGAGACGACGAGGTCGCTGGGCGCGAGGCCGCACCGGCGTTCGAGGTGCTCGGCGAGCAGGGCGTGGAAGCGCTCCTTCCGCTCGCGGGTGCGCGGCCGGCTGGTCACCTGCAGGAGCACGACGTCGCGGGTGCGCTCGATGCCCAGGCCGGTGTCGTGGACGACGAGCTCGCCGGGGGCGTGCTGGTGCACGACCTGGTAGCGGTCGCCCACGGGCACCTCGAAGGCCTGCACGACGGCGTCGTGGGCGGCGTCGAGCAGGGCGGTCAGCTCCTGCGGGGTGCGGCCGGCGACGAGGTCGAAGCGGAGCAGCGGCACGGGGTTCCTCCTCTTGTATGTCTTAACATTCTGACACATTCGAGGCCTCGTGCCCAGACCCGCACGCACGAGGGGGCGGGGGCCGCCCCACCCCCCCCCCCCCGCGCACCCGTCCCCCCGCCCCCGGACCACCGGTCGACCAGCTACAG
>NZ_JBJLSG010000084.1:0-22058 GCF_050871925.1 Kineococcus gurbantunggutensis | reverse complement strand
CACCCGCACCCGGCACACCCGCACCCGGCACACCCGCACCCGGCACACCCGCACCCGGCACACCCGCACCCGGCACACCCGCACCCGGCACACCCGCACCCGGCACACCCGCACCCGGCACACCCGCACCCGGCACACCCGCCGCACCCACCGCTGCCCGCGGCTCATCGGCGCCGGCCCCGGACCACCCCTGGGCGCCGGGGGTGCGCCTGCAGCTGCAGCTGAACGGCGACCTCAGCGCCGCCCGCCAGGCCCGCCACCTGCTGCACCGCTGCTGCGAGCAGCTGCAGCTGAGCGAGCAGGTGCGTCAGGTCGTGCTGCTGCTGGGCAGCGAGCTGGTCACCAACGCGATCGTGCACGGCGGTGCACCCGCCCGCCTGAGCATCAGCATCCCGCACGCCGGATCCGCCACCGAGGACCCGGGCACCGGGCAGGAGCAGGGCACCGGGCAGGAGCAGGGACCAGGCCAGGACGGCACCCGCCTGCGCCTGGCCGTCAGCGACAGCTCCACCGCGCTGCCCGTGGTGCGCGCTGCGGACCCCGCAGCTTCCGGCGGGCGCGGGATGCACCTGGTGCACGCGCTATCCGCGGCGTGGGGGGTGCGCGTGCACCCCGGCGGCAAGAGCATCTGGTGCGAGATCACCACCGCACCCTGACCGCGCACGATCACCGACCACGCACGCGCACCGACCACGCACGCGCACCGACTACGCACGATCACCAATGGGTCGCGATCACCGGTGGCGAAGTGCCCGCCGAGCAGGCTCGCCGAGCGGACTCGCACCCCGCAGGCGGCGCAGGCACCCGTAAGCCAGCCCCCTCCACGGGCCCGCACCACGTCCCAACGGTGCTGACAGCTGCGCAACCAGGACAGCT
This sequence comes from Kineococcus gurbantunggutensis, assembly GCF_050871925.1. NCBI lineage: Bacteria > Bacillati > Actinomycetota > Actinomycetes > Kineosporiales > Kineosporiaceae > Kineococcus > Kineococcus gurbantunggutensis. The sequence goes on along the minus strand of NZ_JBJLSG010000084.1, from coordinate 21,182 downwards.
GCGCAACCAGGACAGCTGCGCAACCAGGACGCCCGCACCGCAACGGGCCCGCACCGGCCTCAGCCGGCGCGACGCCACCTGCCAGCGCCCTGCTGCTCGCCCTGCTGCTCCCCGCCGTCCTGCTCACCGCTGTGCTGCTGTGCGCCCTGCTGGCGATGCGTGCTGCGCAGCTGCTCGCGCTGCTCCTCGCTCAGCCCACCCCACACCCCGTACGCCTCGTGGTGCTCCAGGACGTGCGCGCGGCACCGCAGCAGCACCGGGCACCGAGCGCACACCGCCAGCGCGGCAGCATCACGCCGGCGCCGGGCCGCGCCGCGCCGCGCTCCAGCTCGGGGTGGAAGAACAGCTCCGCATCGGCCTGGCGGCACGCACCGCGCAGCTGCCACTCCCAGGCACCGGCGGCAGGACGCAGCCCCGACACGCTGTGGTTCACGCTTTCCCCCCGCTGGACGGCGACCCCGGCACTCCCGGCACGCACCCTTCCCCAACACAGTGCAATCAGTCAACTACGCAAAGCGACTACTCGTGCGGTTCACCGCCCCCGACCTCGACCCCGGACCTCCTCGCAGCGACGGCACCGACGGCGGCGACGGCACCGACGGCGGCGACCGCCGCGAGCTCTGGCTCACCGCGCTCACCGGGGACATTGCGCTCATCGGGGGCACCGCGCTCAGCGAGGTCAAGAACCGCGGAGCAGGAGGCACCCCGCACGGGGCGGGGGGAGCGTGCAGCACGCCTTGCGCTGCCCCCGCCGCGGCGAGCGGGACAGGAGGAGCTGGGACCCACCTGCGCCCGGCCCGCACCGCACCCACCCCTCGCCCACCCGCGGCGAGCCCCTCGGGCCGACTTCGCCCTGAAGTCGGCGCACCACCCCAGAAGGCACCGCGCCCTCTGCCGCACCGGCGCGATCGAGGCCTCGAACGCCCACCGCCGACGAGCGATGCGCACCCGCGGGCACCTCACACCCCGAGGGTCCCGCCGCCGGCACGAGCGCAGGACGAGGGGGGTGATGCTGCTCACCCAGGTGGCACCGCGGCGGCGGCGATGGACGTGCCCGACCAGCGGGGGCACGCCCGGTCAGCAGGGGCACGCCCGGTCAGGGCGGGCACGCCGGGGCAGGAAGAGCGTGCCGGGACCGGAAACGGGAGGAGCGCGTGGTGGTGCGCAGCGAGGAGGTGCCCCGCCCCCGCTGCAGCGAACCCTTCCCGCACCACCTGCTGTAGATGGAGCGCACCTGCACCGGCGTGGTGCTGACCCACCGGTGCACCGCGTGCGCCGCGTGCACCGAGGTGTTCTGCACCGCCTCACCCCGTGAGTCCACCCACCTGGTCACCGAACCCCCGCCGAGCCAGCACGGCACGAGAACGGCAGGACCGGCTGATGCAGGGGTGAGCACCAGACGCGGTGGGTGCCGGCGCGCTGCGCGCCTCGGCTCGGCTCGGCTCGGCTCGGGCAAGCTGCCGGAGCGGCTCGGGTGCCGCTGCGCGGCACCAGCGCGACCGGCATTGTGCTGCACCAAGTTTGGCGGCTGCGGTGGAAACTCCCTCGCTGCGCTCGGCAGTTTCCTGAGGTTGTGAGTGTGCGCCACCTCGCTGCGCTCACCGGTGCACGCCAGGGTCCTGCTCACTGCGCTGCGCGCAGCGAGCAGCGCAGCAGGGGAAAAGCAGCGGGGCGCTGCGCGCCCGAGGCGGTGGACCGAGCAGCGGGCCTGCGGCCCGGAGCTTGGAAACCCAAGGGGCTGCCGCAGCTCGAACCACCGGGTTCACCGCAGCGCCCTGTACGAGGTTCAGCGGTGGGGTTCAGCGTGAGAGCTCGCCGTCCTCGCCCTCACCGGCCTGGACACCACCTCCGCGCGACGGCTCTCCCGCGGGGAAGGACTCACCCGTCAAGGGCGCGTACGCGCACCACCCGCCATCCCCCGCCGGCACCTGCGGCAGGACCGGCGGCGGGTCCTGCTCCTCCAGCACCGCCGGATCGCTCAGCACCGCCAGACGCGGCTCGAGCACCACGTGCCGACGCCGCGGCACGCTCTGCAGCGCCCACGCCAGCACCTCCTGAAGGTGCACCAGCAGCAGGTTCAACCCCGCCACCTGAACCGGCACATCCGGCCACAACGCGTTCGCGCTGCCCTGATCCACCCGGCAGCACCGGCGAAGCTGCTCAGCACCGGCGTGCAACTGCAACGGCGGATCCTGCACCTCACCCTCCCACCGGTGCAGCACGAAGGCCCCCTCGACGCAGCTGACCTGCGCACCGGTGCACTCGCCCAGCCGCCGCCCGAGCTCTACCAGCAGCTCCTCACCCTCCACCACCCCAAGCTGGGGACACCCACCCGCAGCAGTCGCAGGCATCGCCCTGACAGGGCACAGCACTCCGCGCTCACCGGCGCCGTCAGCGGTGCCGTCAACGGCACCGTCGCGGGCAGCGTCCCGACAGCACCAGCGACAGCAGCGGTAGTGGATCACCAGCGCTAACCTCCAACGAACCCGCAGCCGGCGCACCCCCGGTCGCACCGCCAGCAGGACAACCACCGACCACCACCACAGCCAGCCACCCCAGGAGGCACCGTGAACCGCTCCGAGCTGATCACCACCCTCGCCCAGCGCACCGGCCTGCCCCAGACCACCGCCGACGCCGTCCTGCGCGCCTTCGGCGACGTCCTCACCGACGCCGTGGCCAAGGGCGAGGACGTCAAGCTGCCCGGCCTGCTCACCCTCGAACGCGTCCAGCGCGCCGCCCGCACCGGCCGCAACCCCGCCACCGGCCAGAGCATCGAGATCCCCGCCAGCTACGGCGCCAAACTCACCGCCGGCACCAAGCTGAAGAACGCCGCCAACGGCCACTGAGCTGAACTGCTCACCTGGCTCACTCCAGGCCCACCCCAGGCCCACGAGCACGGACACGGGCGCGGGCGCGGGCAGGCGCAGCGGTACCCGCTGAGCACCCCAGCCGCAAGGACCAGGGCGCGGAGAGCGAGCGGACGCGCTGCCGGGCCCTGCAGGAGCTCTCCGGGGCTCCAGCAGGACCCCCAGCAGGCACTAGCACAGTCCCCAGGCTCTCCCAGCCCAGCAGCCATGATCACAGCTACCATGGGCCCATGAGCCTCAGCGCCCCGCGCCTGGGAGTCCCGCAGGACACCTGGACCACCGCGACCGCCGGCTTCAACGAGCGCATCGAAGTCGTCGACGGGGAGCTGACCATCCGCCGCATCGGGGGCAACCCCCACCACCACATCGCCCAGCGCCTCGCCCACGAGTTCGAGACCCAGTGGGACCGCTACGCCACCGCCCCCGGCAACTGGGCCCTGCAGCTGGCCCCGGACGGCTCGGTGCTGCAGGGCCGCATCCCCGACGTCCTCGTCAACGGCGAATCGCTCATCACCGAGGAGGTCTACCGCGGCACCCCCGACGCCGCCGTGGAGGTCTGGTCACCGGGCAACACCCTGGCCGAGATGAACGACAAGCGCGCCCAGTACCGCCACGCCGGCCTGCCCGTCCTGCTCGAGGCGTACCTGAGCGACGGGGCCACCGTGCACCTGGAATGGCTCACCAACGCCGGCACCCACTGGGCCAGCACCACCGTCGCCGCCGGCGACACCCCCCTCAGCATCGCGGCCACCAGCACGCACCCTGCCTTCAGCGTCATCCCCAACGCCCTGCTGCGCCGCCCCAGCACCTGACCGCCGAGCCTGGGCTCAGATGGGTGGATATAGTTTAGGTTCCATAATGAGTATAGGCGCACCAGATGGACGGATAGCGCCGATAATATTTTTTCAGCTCCGCCAATGCCGAATGCAGTGCGCGTGCAGGATTCGCCGATCGGCTCTCACCGCTGGATTCTAGCAATGCTGAATAGAATTCCGACGCGAGCAGCGCCGAGGCGTCATCGTCCACCTCCCAGAGAGTTCCGACTACCGAAGGAAATCCAGCAACCTGCATAGCTGCCGCAATATGCAGCGACTCATCAGGCAAGTTCGAATCTGACTTAGCCGTGGAACAGGCCGACAAGAAAACGTTGGCGGGGCTGCTCGCCTGCATCCTTGCTATCTCAGTGACAGTAAGCGGATTTTCCTTCCAGTCACCCAGCAGCAATAGGCTTTCCGAAGGATTTGAAGTGTCAGTGAAACCGTGGCACGCGAAATGCACCAGTGGGTAATGATCCAGCACGTCTGCGGCGGTTTGCTTCATAGGAACCGGATCTAGATGCACCTCGACGTTACCGCGGAACAAATTACGCAAACTGCGCACTTCATCATGGACACCAGGCAAGTCATTAGCTCCCGGTGTTGACGGCATTGCAATAACAGCCAAAGTCGCCTCGTCGTTTTTCAGATGAAATGTGTCTTGTCGTTGTAACGCTCGAGCGCGCTGCCATGTGCTAAAGGATGTGACACATGACGAGACACAGCGACTTGCCACGCTAGATCTCGAACCGGAAGAATTTTGACGCAGCCCAGCTGCGTGGATAGGCAGACGAGAGAGAAGTCCAGATAGGCACCAGTAAACGTGTGTATCAGGCTGCACGCCAACCCGCTCTTCGAGCTTTGCCATGACAGGTTCGGCTAGGTTAATCCATAGCCACTCCAGAACTTCTTCTATTGCTGACTCCGCTTGCGCTCTTTCCCTGGCGCTAGAGGCGCCGCTCCCGCACACATCCAGACTCGAGAAGAACCGGCTATTCAACCGGGAGACCTCGCTGGAAGCAACAGTCGCGAGTTGGACACTCGTCAATCCTTCTGGTGTGAGGATGATGGCGTCGGAACGAATGTCACATATGTTGACAATAATTGCGGCTTCACCCGCTCGCAAGGTCGGGATGAACCCGTTCATGTCCATGCCTGGGAAGTGCTCGAATCCCGGCATAGATTGAATCTTTTGAACGACCTCTGTTAAAATTTCGTTAATATGCAGCCGAGGGTCCGACGTGAACTCGACATTGACCTTATCACCATCGATGTTGGTGCGGGCTCCTTCTCGGGCGAGCTTCAGATTGGCTGCATCGGTCGCTTTCATCAAATCTTCGTACTCGTCCGCCAATTCAGGATGCTTCAACCGTAACTCAGACAGGTCGGCATGTCCTTCAAGCAATCCTCTGACAAAGAAGGCGCGACCTTGCTCCCACAAGATTACGGATTTTTCAAGGGTTGCCACTGAAGGTGAAGGATCACCTGCAGCATCCGATTCAGCTAAAGCGCAAGCTGCTGCGAGAGTTCCCCAAGAGGCGTGAGAATTCAAACTCCTAAGCATCTGGTGTTGATCAGCGTCTCCCATCCCTCGACCTAGAGCCGTTCGCGCGTATTCACCAGTCGCCTTGAACGCCTCAACTGCAGCGCCCCAATGACCTTGTTGAGCGCACCGCAATCCCCAACTTTGAGCTGCAGCGGCTTTGGCTGCCGGTGAAGTAGTGAGCATGCTGGCAGCTTTGGCGGCTTCAATGGCTTTGAGCGCATCTTCGCCATCACCACAACGGCCATAGCGCAGCCAGTAGTAGTCGCCTAAGTGTACGAGGCAAGCTTGTTGCCGGTGACTCAGATCGGTGCCGCTCAGCGCTTCCTGCGCGAATGTGATGGCATTGCCAAGATCTGCCAGGTCGCCATTTAGGCGATAGCGGCCAATCAGTGCTCGTGCATACCTCAATTGACGCATGCTCATCACTTCCCGGTCTCCGTCGGCCTCCTCAAGTGCAGACTTCAGCAGCTCAATAGCTTCCCCCAAGAAGGTCACATTCGCACTGCGTTCGTTCGATGCCAATAGGGCGTCTGCCAGTCGCGCTCGAAGCTCTGAGTCAGCGAAGATAGAAGAAGGTGCAGAATCTAAAGCCTTGCGAGCGAATTCTATTGCTGAATCTAGGTCATCATCTTCCACCGTAGCCGCGGCCACGGATGCTAAGATGTCCGCTCTGATGGAGAGCAGCGTGCAGAACTCTGCTGCATCGAACTCGGGCAACGAGTTCGCCATATTCTCTAACGGTGCGGAGAGTCTTTCAGACTCTTTTAAGTCGAAAAATCGACGCGTCACCCTAAAGCGCTCGACGAGGGCGAAACACATTCTTCCCCATGCAACGACGAACCTGTCTCTCCTCGCCGAGATGTTGGGTGCATGCTCAAGAACTGCGTGGATGCACTCATTGAGCAGTCCGACATCGCCGGTGTGCCGAAATTGCGCGAGTAGGAGGGTCTGCAGTTCTACTGCATGCCTACCCAGTTCTTGTTTATCTACTTCCTTAGCTAGGCATTCACGGATAGCGTCAATTATCTGTTCCAAATGCAGATCGTTCTGATCGATTGCATTCTGGTGGAGGCGAGCTTTAATAAATGTATTTAAGCACGGCAATCGGGCGGTGCTAGTGGTTGGAACTTTTTCCAACAAGATAGACACATAGGACGCCGACTGGTGCGCATCCTCGAGCATGAGCGAGGCTTTGGCCTGTAGAAGCAGCGCTTCCGCGAACTGAGCGTCAGCGAGGTATTCGAATGCTACTAAGTTAGATTCAGTTACGATGGTTTGCAGTTCCTCAGCACAGCGTAACGCCTCTAGTGCATGAGTTTGACCGCCTATGTGCGTCGCTCTTGCGTTGACAACGATCGACATCTCCCGCATTGCCGTGGCCGCACCTTCGGGGACGGTTGCTCGCACCGCACTGGCAGATGCCCTCAAGTGACGGATCGACGCCTCGGCGTCTTGAGGGTGGTGCATATCAACGTAGCGCGACCTCAGCATCAAGCCGGTATTAAAATGGTTGCGTGCCGTAATGGTCGGCCGATTGGTTTCCAACTGTAGCGCTCGTTGCGTGACAGTTAAAGCAAGATCAATACCGAGTGTATCATCGGGTTTTACTTGCTCGACACACTGTTGCCCAAAGTCGCTCCACGTTCCCTGCCTCAGGTGAAGAATTTGACAGTATTTTTGCACGTGCTCTCGCAGGGCTTCCGGCACATTTCGCTGCTCGTGCATGTACGGTATTGATAGAATATTTACCGCCTCCTCAAGTGGGGCGAGGGAGCGATTGATCAGGTAAATGCAGTAGTTGTAAGTTCCGACAATTTGCAGAAACTGAAGATCGTTAGCCGGCGACGCGGTGTTCGCTATCAGAAATTGCACATCGGCCACATTTTGCTCAGACAGGTACTCATGCGCGTTTCCTGAACTGTTAAAGGACAGCCATGCGCTGACGGCACGTTGCAGGACATCTTCTCGCGTCATTCGCCGAACTCCCTCACCCTTGAGCGCTGGCCACCACGACGCACCACTGCTAGCGTCCTCGAGCAAGATAACGTGGCTGGCCCAGTAGTGGGAAGCATTTGGAACAGCACGAGGAGACCCGGTGGAGCACGCAGAGGTCAGCGTAGAGGTACCGATGTCATTCCTGCGTGATGCCAACCTCCTAGAGACATCGCAGGTGTCGCTCGTCCCACGCCAGAGAAGCGGAGATCCTGCGACCAGTGCAGCTATCGCTATTGAACTAGTAGGTCTTGCCGCCAACATGGTGACAATCGCGGTAGCGCACGAAGATCTCCGGAACATCTGTGCACGACTAATTGACTGGGCCAGAGGAAGTTCCAGCAACTCCGAAACCGCGACGGAAATTACCATCAAGTACCGCAAAAGTGGAACTGTCGTGAATCTGTCGACCGATAACCCCAGCAGTCAACTTGTGAACGACGTCATCTCGGCGATTCGCACAGAATCTGAGTGAACTAGTTACACTGCACGCTTACAGCCTGTTGCAGAAGTTGGGTCGAGGTCCTGGGGTGTCGCACTGAGCTAGTGCACGGCCTAGTCGACATGGTCATCAATGCCCTCGCTGGGCCTCGTCAGCGGGTCAGCGATGAACTATGGGAGCCGCTTGAACCGCTAATCCCGCCGCCACCGGCACCAGCACTGCGTAGGCGCACGAGTCGTCCGCAGCATAATGACCAAATGGTACTCGAAAGCGTTGTTTTCATGCTGAGTACCGGCATCGGCTAGGCCAAGATCCCGCTTAAGCTGGGCGACGGATCGGGCTGGGCGTGTCGACGGCGCTTGTGCCAGTGGCAGGAGGCCGGCGTGTGGGACGAGTTGCACGGCGCCGTGCTAAACCATCTGGGCTCGCCAGGCCTACTGGACTGGTCTTGGGTGAGCGCCGACCCCGTCAGCGTCCGGGCGAATGAAGGAGCACGATGACGGGGCGCAATCCCACCGACAGGGCAAAGTTGGACTGGGGGCACCTCCCGCCTGCGGGAGATAAATACCACTTGCTGGTGCCGCCGACGGGTTTCCGCTGAACGTCGTGCTCTCCAGCGCCAACCGGCACGGCTGGCTGCTCCTGGTACCGCTGCTCGACGTTTAACGTCCCATCAACGGCGCCGGGCGCGGCCACCCACGCCGGCACCCGCTCAAGCTGCGTGCCCCGCTCCCCCATGCTTCACGTGGGACGTACCCCCAGGACTATAACAACCGCCAGGTCCTTGCCTACCTGCGTCGACGCGGCGTCGCCCGCATCAGTGTGAATCCAGCCAGCGCGTGGGCCGCCACCAGCTGGCGCGGGGGCCTGCTGCACGATCCAGTGACACCGATCCACCACCGCAACGCGCACCAGCTCCCATGGCCTGCCCGCTCACAATGAGCCCCGAGCACCTGGCGCTGCACCTGGGCCAGCGGCACGACGCAAGCCTGTTCCCGCGCGCCCGACGCGCCCTGCGCGCGAGCTGACGCTGCGCGCTCGGGCCACAGTGCGCCGCCCCTGCCCGCTGCCCTACCCGCCCGCGCCCGCGCCCGCGCCCGGCGAGGGCACCGCTACGGGCGAGGACACCACCGGCTCCACCGCCCCCTCGGCCAGCACGTCCTCGACCAACCCCTGCAGCGTGGAGGCGTCCACCTCCCCGGCCACGCTGGCCGCCACCCGCCCCTGCACGTCCAGCACCAGCGTGGTCGGCGTCGCGGCCGGCACCACCCCGCGCAGGCCCAGCAGCACCGACCCGTCCGCATCGTCGATGCTGGGGTAGCCGATCCCGTAGCGCTCCTGGAAGGCGCGCACCCGCGCCGCGGAGTCCTGACGCACGTTCACCCCCACCACCTGCACCCCCGGCCGCCCACCAGAGCGCCCACCAGCCTGCTCATCGGGCTCAGCACCCGGCTGCGCCTCCACAGCTTCGGCGGTGCCGGCGGTGCCGGCGTAGCGCTCGGCTACCCCCTGCAGCACCGGCGCCTCGGCCCGGCACGGAGCGCACCCGGCGTACCAGGTGTTCAGCACCACCACCGACCCGCGCATGTGCGCGATGTCCACCGCCTGGCCCTCCACGGTGCGCCCGGCCACCTGCAGCGGCGCCTCGCGCTGCTCGATGGGCACCTGCACCCACGCCCGCCCGGCGCTGACCGCCTGCTGCGGGGCCGGCAACCCGTCCCCGCCCCCGCACCCGGCCAGCAGCACGAGCACACCCACAGCGGCACCAGCAGCAGTACCCGCGCCCCTGCTGGCAGCCGTACCGGCGCCGGCGCGCGCACCGAGCCTGATCCGGCGCCCCTGGTCCTTCACCTGCCTCACCACCCCAGTATCGCCAGCCCACCGCTGACCCCGTGCCGCCCGCGCTGCCCGCGCTGCCCGCGCTGCCCGCGCTGCCCCGCCGGGTCGGGCCGCGCCGCCAGCAGGCAGCGGGCATCAGGCAGCGGGCATCAGGCGCTGTCCTGACCACCCGCCGCCGGTGGCGCAGCGGTCCTGGTCGGCGCAGCACCCGCCGGTGGCGCGCTGCAGGCGCGATCACGACGGGCTCAAGACGCCGCCATCGCACCCAGGGGGGCGAACGCCTGCCGACCGGCGCCCCGACACGATCACCGCACCCGGCACGAGCGCTGCACCTGACACGAGCGCCGCACCTGACACGAGCGCCGCACCTGGCACGATCACCGCGTGCACGAGGAGCCCGACAGCACCACCCGCACCGCGCACGCCGTGGACGCCCTGCGCCAGTGGCTGCTGACCGAGGACGCCTTCGCGCGCGGCGCGGCCACCGATGGCGCCTTGAACCGCCAGCAGGACCGCATCGCCGCCCTGCTGGGCCCGCACGCGGTGCCCACCGCCCACGAGCACCTGCGCGGCCACCTGGCCCGCGGCGGGCGCATCGCCGACCTGGCCGGTCAGCCCTCGCAGCTGAAGGAGCTGCTCACGCTGCTGCGCAGCACCCGCCGGCGCGGCTTGGAGCAGCAGCGCAGCCCCGCACCCAAGGCGCAGCAGGACCCGCGCCCCAGCGCCGTGCTGGTGATGGCCGAGCACCACGGCGGGGAGGCGGTGTGGAACCGCCCGCGCGGCGAGGGCGGGCCCGTGCGGCTGAGCGAGCTGGGGGTGCCCGACGCGCTCGCGCGGCGCCTGCGGCGGTGGAACGCCACCTTCGAGGACCTGGCCCTGAGCGACTTCGCCTGGCCCAGCCCGCAGGCGCACGCCGCGTGGGTCCAGCAGGGCCTGCAGCTGGCCCACGAGCTGCAACTGCAGCTGCCCGAGGTGGACGTGCGCTACTTCCACAGCGGCGGCGACCGCCCGCTGCGCAGCCGCTGACGGGCCCGCACCGCCGGGCACCGGCACCGCGCTCGCGGCGCGGGCCCGCCCGCACCGCGCACGGCGCGCGCCCGGCAGGTCAGCACCTCCGGCACCCGGGCGCCCACCCCGCGCGGACCTTCACCGCGCGCGGTGCTGCCTCAGCCCACGGCCGTTCACCTGCACCTGCACGTCTTCGCCCAGCTCGTGCTGCACCTCCCACGCCAGGGTGAGCCGGTCCCGGGCCAGCTGCTCCTGCAGGCGCCGGCTCTCCTTGCTCTCGCCACCGGCCCCCTCCCCCAGACCCACGCCCTCGCCCTGGAACCACTGGCGCATCCAGTGCCCCGAGAGGACCTCCTGGCGCCGGCGCCACTCCTCCAGCCGCCGGCACAACCGCGCCGACAGGCCCAGCTGCTGCGGCCACAGGTGCACCAGAGCGCCCACGCCCGGGGAGCGGTCGATCAGGATCGAGGCGTAGTCGAAGTCCCACTCCAGCGAGATCACGGTGGGGGCGTGCTCCTCGCGCGCGGCCGCGCCGCGCGCTCGCCGCCTGCGTGCAGCACTGCCGCGGGGCACGGCACCAGTGTGCCCGCACCGCCACCAGCTGGCGCGGGGGTCCGCTGCAGGATGTGGTGACAGCGACCTGTCACCGGATCGCGCAGCACACCCCGTCATCGCCGGCGCGGCTAGGTGTACCCGCCCGCAACGCGTCAACGCCCATGCCGCCACGGCGTGGTCACCGCCCGCACAACGCTCCCGCTGGGCGACGGATGCGCTCACACCGGCACGGCAACGACGGCTCTCAGCGTTCCCGCAACGCTTGAGCGCTCCCGCAACGCTTCAGCGCCCCGCAACGCATCAGTGCTCGCGCAACGCCAGCGTCAGCACCAGCTGCGCGCACCGCTCGCCACCGCCAGGACCCCACCGCACCGGCGCCCTGACGGTGAAGGACATCCGCCCGCTGAAGCTGGTGGTGATGTCCGGCCAGACCCACCACCCCGCAAAGGGCCACAGCAGCCCCCAGTCCTCCGGGTCCCGGCCCAGCACCTGCAAGCGCGGCTGCCAGGGCGGCTCCCCCGAGGCGCTGTCCAGCAGCACAGCCGCACCACCGCACGTCACCCGCTGCGAGAACGTGCTCACCGCGGCGTAGCGGCTCACCCCCGCGGGCCCGGCGAAGTCCACGCTCACCGGCAGGGGCCACTCGCGAAGGTCCTCCAGCTCGTCGTGGTCGTGCAGCAGCGGGCGATCGGGAGCTGGCACCAGCGCCACTCGCGGCAGCGGCAGGTCAGCACCAGCACCAGCGCCGGTGCCGTCCATGCGCACGGACGCCCTGACGGACAAGCGCGCTGGGCCGGCCACGGGGTACAGGGTGCCCCACACCTGCCGCCCGTGCCGGTACCGAGCCCGCTCGGCAGCTGACGGGTCTGCTGGAGGTCACCCCGAGCTGAACCGGATGCGGGCCAGCACACCTCATCGCGCCTCCCGCATGCGCGCGCCGGCCGGGCTCGGGGCGCGGCCGGGAGCGCTCGTCAGCAGGCACCGCCCTCGCCCGGGGGGCTCGGCGAGCTCCTGCGCTCGACCCACCGGCTCACGGCGCGAAGTGGTGCATCCCAGCGCACTCGCCGACCCGCCCACCTCACACCGGGCGCGGCGGCAGTGGCGCGCTGAGCAACCTGCGGGGCGCCACCAGTAGCACCGGCAGCCAGCGGTCTTACGCCATCACCGGCAAAGCTTTTGAGCCTCGACCTGCTTCCGGTACAGCCGGTAGCTCTGCCCTCCTGCCGTGATCTCCAGGTAGCGCCTTGCGCGCCCGAAGGGGCGCGGCTCTTCCTTCTCCTCGAAGCGACCACGCAGGTACTCACCGGCCAGGCTCACCAGCAAGTGCAGGATCGCCACCTGGCCCTCGTGCGCGTGGTCGAACTCCTGGTGCCCGAACCCTGCGGGAACGTCGATGAAGAACGCCTCGGCGCCGGAGGTCCAGATCCGCACCCTCCGGTCGGCGGGGAGGGGTCCGGAGCCACCCGGTGGTGACGGACGGATCAGGATGGTGATGTACCCGCCGTCCCGCTCGCTGCTCACGGACAGCCCGCCGACCTCCCGGGCGGCGCTTTCGACGACGTCCTGGACCTCATCCAGGTCCACCCCCCACCTCCTGCTCCGCTCGTGCCCGCCGTTCCTGCACCGGCTCCGGCTCCGGCTCGCCCTCCCCGATGCAGTCGCCGACTCCTGCGCACCGCCTCCCGGCGGCGTGGACGTGGCGGTCTCGTCGGTAGCGGCGCGAGAGCACTGCCGGGCCGGGAGCCGAAGGCGTGCGGGGCACGCACGCTCTGAACGAGGCGGTGCGGGCGGCCGAGTCCTCTCCGCGGCACCCACCCGGACCCCGCGTGCTCCCCCGTGGCGCCGGCCTGGACACCCCTGGCGCCCTGGCCCAGCAGCCGGCCCCACACCGCTACCGGCGAATCCTCAACCCCCCTCTCCCTTCCCCCCTCCGTTCATGGCCGTGCCCTTGACCCAGCCGACCACGAGGACCAACAGCCCCAGACCGGCACCGGCCAGGCAGGCCTGCCACCACGACCAACCCGGGGCTGCCTCGAACTTCACGGCGGCAGCGAAGCCGAGCGAGACGACGACGTACACGATGACCGCCACCGGGGTGGGCACACCCAGCGGTCGAGCACCCTGCGCTGGTCCAGGTACCTCTCGAGGCATCTCACGTCCCTCGTCTCTGCGTTGTTCGAGCACGGTGCGCCCCGTGCTGCCGATCCTTCTAGCACCCAGCCGCGACCTCGCGGCTGTACCCACGCCGCCGGGAGCTCCGTCGCCGCTCACCGCACCGCGCTGCACCGCGCCAGGGGTGCGCTCGCGCACCGCCTCGGGCGCGGTGTCGGTCCCCACGGGTCGGGTGCTCGGTGGCTCACTTCTTCCGGCGGTCCAGGAAGTACTTGACCACCAAGCTGCCCACGACGGCCACCAGGCACACGACGACAAGCAGCGGGATCGCCCCGGGTTCACGCAGCCCGTTCCTGATGGATTGCTCGAACAACGCTCTTTCTCCCAGCTCAGCGGACGGACAGCCTCGTCGGTGGCCGGTTGCGCGTCAAGCGCCGGCGACCGTGGGGCCCGTGGGTCTGCCGCACGATCCGGTGACACGTCAGGCACCGGACAGCCCACCAGAGCCGCACTCACCCGTTCGGGTGAGCCGCCCGAGACCCCGGGCCACAGCGGTGGTGGCCCACCGCCCGCACTGGCAGCATCAAGCGCAGCGGCACCACCCAGTACACGCTTCCACGCCCCCGGGCGCACCAGCAGGGGCGCACCGGCAGGCGCACCAAGCCAGGGGGCACCGGCGCGGGCACGAGGAGAAGGCGGAGGGCGCTCGATGAGCTACGACCCGGGGATCCTGCCGCTGGCAGCAGGCGTGCTGCTGGCCGGCATCGTCTGCATCGTCTTTCGCTCCCGCTTCGCCAAGGCCTCCAACGGCACCTACCAGGGCGCCGGCATCGACAAGCTCGTCTTCGCCCAGGCCAAGCTGGAGAAGGGCATGGTCATCGCCGGTGTTGTCCTGATCACCGCCTCCCTGGGCGTGGCCCTGGCCGGCTTCTTCGTCTGAGACCCACCGATCCGCCCGGGACCCACCGCGCGAGGCGACGCACCGCCGCCACGCACCGCCGCCACGCACCGCCGCCACGCACCAAGGGCCGCCGCGAGCGGACGCAGGGCCTCGAGGCAGGCCCTGGCACCCCCCGGGGGGGGTCACGGTGCGCGCACGTCGAGCCCTCTTGCTCGCCGGCTCCCTGAGCGGCGCCGACCGCACGGACACGGCGCCGGCCAGGACGTCGACGACGGCAGGACCAGCCGGTCTGCGCGTCTCACCTCAACCGCACCGTCGGGAACGTCCAGGTCTCTTCCCGCGTCGTACCAAGGTGAGGAGCTTGCGCGGGTATCGCACCGCGGCCCTGACCTTGGCCACTGCCACCGCTGCCACCGCTGTGGCGCTGGGAGCCTGCGGTCACGACAACCCCTCACGGCACGGCGAGATCATCGTCGCCTCCGCCACGGGCAACGCCAGCATGTCCGCCGCGATCACCGCCCCCCTGAGCCGAGTCGGATCGTGCATCGGCCTGGGCGAGTCACTGGTGATCTGGCCCGAAGGCACCACCTGGGACGCCTCCACCGCGACCCTCACCCTCGCTGACGGCGACACCGTCGAGCTGGGCGAGGAGCTGCACACCGGAGGGGGCAGCATCTCACCGCACCTGCTCGCCGCCGACTCCGAGGAGCTGGCCCAAGCACTCACCGACTGCAAGGCTCCACCAGATCAAGACGTCTGGGTCATGTGAGCACCCGCCTGCGGCTGACCGTGACCAGTCCCACCCTTGCGGTCGTGGCGCGCTCAGCGCACGTCTGAGGACGACTCCGGGGCCATGTTGTACGTGATCACCGGGCTGCGCTGCGCGAGCCGGTCGTAGAGCCCCTGGGCGGGGTTGGCCCGCCCCGTCGTCCACCGCACCGTGGACCACCCCTGGCCCGCGGCCATCGCGCGCAGGTGCTCCAGCACCGCGCGCGCCCCGCCACGCCCGCGCTGGGCGGGATCGACGAACAAGTCGTCCAGCCAGCACCCGACCGAGCCGGCCAGGGGCCGCTCGAAGAGGCGGTAGTGCGCCAGACCCACCACCTCCTGGCGCTGGTGCTCGCGCAGGAGCAGGCAGCGGGTCTGGGCCCGCGGGTCGAGGATCCAGGACCACACGCGCGCCAGGTGCTCGCCGCTCAAGGCCTGCCCGGCGACCTCGCCGTAGGCCAGGTACAGCCGCTGCCACGCGACCCGGTCCGCCTCGGTGGCCGGGGTGATGGTCCAGGTGGCGGTCTCCGCGGTGCTCACCGACTCAGCCTTGCGCAGGTGGGTGCGCGGAAGACCGCGGGGTGCGGGCAACGCACGGTCATCCCGCTGGCCAGGACTTCAGGTGCCACAGCTTGGCGTACCCGCCAGCTGCCGACAGGCTCATATCAGTCCTGCGTCCGCTCCCAGATCAGCGCGCAGACCACCCACCACCCCACCTGGACCATCCCCGTCCACGACAACGCGGCAACCGCCAGCACCACCAGGACCGTGCTGCCTGACGTCACCCCCGAGACCAGCAGCAGCAGCCCCGCCACCAAGCCGGCCACCGCTGCGTAGCGCATCACCTGCAGGTAGGGGTTGCCCCGGGTGTCCTGACCGATCAGGGCACGACGACGGGTGGGCAGGGCCGAACCGCTGGGTGCGCTCACGAGACCATCATGGCCAGCAAAGCGCCCACGCGGCACCGACACCGCCGACACCGCCGACACCGCCGGCACCGCCGCTCAGCGGGCGCTGGACCGTGTCGTGGCCGGCGAGCTCCTCCTGCAGCCTGTCAACCGCCGAGGCCGCGCCGGCGTCTGGAACGGTGACCCCCGCCAGAGCGACGTGAAGGACGGCACCTGTGCACACTCACGGGCAGGACTCCCCGCAGGGCCCTGACCCCACCTGGCGAGCACACCGCGACCAGCGCGGCGAGCGCGACTTCGAGGACTGGGTCAACGCCAGCGCCGACCAGCTGATGCGCACCGCCCTCTTCCTCACCGGTGAGCGTCATCAGGCCGAAGACCTCCTGCAGGACGTCCTGGAGCGCACCTACCTGCACTGGCGGCGGGTCAACGACCCCGCCGCCTACGCCCGCACCGTCATGGCCCGCGCTGTCACCGACCGCTGGCGCCGGCTGGGCCGTCGCCCCCGCGAAGTCACCCTGGACGCCCTGTGGCCTGAGCAGAGCCAGGGCAACGGTGGTGCTGGCGCCCTCAGCGGCCATCACGCCAGCAACGCCAGCAACGCCAGCCGCGACCACGCGGAGCGCTACGCCGAGCAGGACGAGGTCGTCACCGCGCTGCGCCAGCTCTCCCCGCGCCAGCGCGCGGTGCTGGTCCTGCGCTACTACGAGGACTTCACCGAAGCGCAGATCGCCGACGCGCTGAACTGCTCCACCGGCACCGTGAAGACCCAGGCCTCACGCGGCCTGGCCCGGCTGCGGCACCTGCTGGGCACCTCTCCAGCCGATCCACCCGATGCCACCGCGCAGCCGGCCCCGCAGCCGGCCCCGCAGCCGGCAACCGGGCCGGCCCAGGTTACTCACCTGCTCCCCCTCCCCCTCTGCCTCCCCCTCTCTTCGCACCGCTCGGTTCCCTCGCCCGAGGAGCGCACCCGATGAGCCACCACGACCCCACCCACGGCGGCATCCACGACGGCATCCACGACGGCGCTGCCAGGTGCGCGGACGGCGTCGACGAGGCCACCGCGCACCGCCTGCGCTCGGGTCTGGAGACCGCCGGCCGTGACGTGCGCGCTCCGGCCGGGATCGTCACCGCCGCCCTGCGCGGTGGCCGGCGCCGCCGCCGCCAGCGCCGCGCCGCGATCGCCTCGCCCATCGCCGCTGTGGCCCTCGGCGCGCTGGTCCTGAGCTGGGCCCAGCCCTGGAGCGGCGGGCAGGTGCGCACCGTCCCGGCCGCCGGGCAGGCGCGCGAGGGGCAGCGCGCCGCCGCCGGCATCGACGACGTCCTGGCCCAGTTGCCCCTGCCCGAGCAGAGCGGGCCGGACCTGGGCGTGGCCCAGCAGGTTCTGATCGACCGGTGCCTGGCCGCGCAGGGTCTCGACGTGGATCGCGCCCGGCTCACCCTGGACGCCGCCGACCCCATCGCGAACGCGGCCACCCGCAGCCGGGACGTGGACGAGCTGGAAGCGTGGAGCGCCCACGGCTTCGACTACGGCGTCAGCGCCTCCCTGCGCGCGGTGCTGCACGAGCCCGGCGCCGGGCAGCTGGGCGAGTACCTGCACGGCATCCCCGCCGGCTACCGCGAGGCCCTCGACGGCGACCCCGCCCAGGAGCTGACCGTGCCCTCGGGCCAGGGCGGCAGCCTGACCGTGCCCACCACCGGCTGCCACGGCCAGGCCCTGGAGCAGCTGTACGGCACTGACGTGGCGACGTACGCCCGTACCCACGTGGCGGTGCGGGCCCTGCCCGAGCAGCTGCTGCAGCAGGTCAGCGCCGACGACGCGCTGAGCGCGCCGCTGCGCACGTGGTCGCAGTGCATGCACGCGCGCGGCTACCAGGTCTCGACCCCGGCGGACCTGCCGGTGCAGCTGCAGACCGAACGTCGGGACCTGCTGCTGGACAAGCCGGACGGCACCACGGCCACCGAGAGCGACTTGAGCGCCTTCGCCGGCGCTGAGGGCCAGCTGGCCGCGGCAGATCGCGACTGCAAGGACACCAGCGCTCTAGCTCCTGCCTTCGCGAAGGCTCTCGTGCGGCACTGGGCGCCGATGGCCGCCGAGCACGCTGAGGATCTGGCCGCCTACCGCGAGATGCTGCAGCACGCCCGGCGGGTCGCGGTCGAGGTGAACCCGCGCTGAGCAGCACCCGCGCGGGGGCTGCGCGAGCGTCCGGTGAACCGGCTCGTGCCGAGCGGTGGTGCGATCAGCAGGGGGATCGCACCACCGCTCGCCGTGCGGGTCAGCACGCACGAGGGTGCGCTCGGGCGCGCCGCACCCGCACGCCGTCACCCCGGCATCAGCGAGCATGGCGGTGATGAGCATGCACCTGTGCACCGACCTCACCGCCGCCGCCTGGATCACCCAGGACCCCCAGCCCTGGAACAAGCTGACCGCCCTGGGCCCCACCGGCCTGCCCGCCTACGCGCGCCTGCTCTTCCTGCCCGACCCCACCCACCCCGGCCAGAGCGAGAACCAGGCCCCCGAACGCCAGGACGGCCTCTGCGAGAGCGACCTGCTGCGCACCGCCCTGAGCCACCTCAGCGCCCACACGAGCACACCCGAGGAGTGCTACTTCCTCCTCTGGGACGGCTGGGACCTGCACCCCCGCCCCACCGCCTCCCCGACCGGCTTCCCGACCGGTTCTGCCACCGGCCACGAGCAGCACCGGCACGCCGCTGCGCGCCGCGGGCCTGCCCGCCCCAGCGGCGACCCCGAACACCCCGCGCCACCGGCCGGCGCCCAGCCCGGCGTCCACCCGCACGCACCAGGGCCCAGGAGCGGCGCAGCGCTGGTGTCGCTGCCCGAACGGGCCTACTACCTCTTCCGCGGCACGATCGACGACCTCGGCCAGTGGGGACCGGACCTGCCGGCCACGCCCTCCGGCTGGGCACCGGACCCCGCCTTCGTCTGGCCCGCCGACCACGCCTGGTGCATCACCCGAGACGTCGACCCGCACTACGCCACCATCGCCGCCAGCACGTGCGCGATCACCGCGCTCCTGCGCGAGCGCCGGCTCGAGGTCGTGCCCACCGACCCCGACCAGCCCCAGCCGTACTACCTGTGAACCGCCCGCTGACGAGCGCGCGGCCACCCCGGGTTGCGGCGCGGGCTGCGGCGCGGGCTGCAGCAGGCAGACAGGCGAGGCACCCGCGGGGCACGGTGCTCCCGTGAGCACCCCACAGACCGGCTGGCAGGCCTTCTCCCCGCAAGAGCCCGACTGCCCAGCGCACCCGCGCCAGCTCGCCGGCACCAGCGAGCCGGCGGTGCTGGGCACCGTGACCACCACCGTCCACGACCTCACCGCCGGCGCCGGCTCCGTCCACGTCGCCGGCCCGGCACCGGCACCGGCACCGCGCCGGCACCGGCTTCGGTGTCAGCACCGGTGTCAGCACCGGGCAGCTGATCGACGCCGCTCTCGCCGAGCTGCACCAAGCCCGTCGGCTCCTGACCGACTGAGCAACGGCTGATCGACAGCCCCCGCACCACACGCGCGCTCCTGGCGCGGATATCACGCTCGCCCCCGATGCATGGGTGATCCGGGGCCAGCCCGTGCTCTGAGCCACCCGCCTCGGGCACGCTGAAGGGGACGCGCGCCGAAGACGACCTGCGCGCGCCCGCCGGCGTGAAGGGGTGGGCCAACCCCCGCCCCCGCAGCGAGGTGGAAACAGCCCTCGTGGGCGCGCTGAGCGCGGTGGGCGATGCCGACGCGAGTGACCTCAGCCGGAAAGCGGTGATCAGCCCTGCCGGGCACACGCTCGAAGCCTGCGAGCCGGCCGAGCACCCCGCCGCGCTCCTCGACCTCCCCGCCGACGGCGCACCCCCCGCCCTCCCGGCGCAGGTCGCCGAGCAGCGGGCCCGGTGGGCAGCGCTGCTGCGGCAGGTGGCGCACGCGACCTGCCGGCTCCCCCAGGACCACGCCGGGCTGCACGTCCGCGTGCGCCGCTGCACGCGGGCCGGGACCAGGAGCTGGCAGTGGGCGGTGCAGATCCCGGCAACCGGTGATCAGTGGCCGGTGATCAGCGGCCGGTGATCAGTGGCCGCCCAGCGCCTGGACAGCGAGCACCCCTGGGACATGCCCTGCGCCAGGTCCTGCGCCAGGCCCTGGACCAGTCCGAGCTGTGGTTGGCCGGGCAATCCGCCGGCCACCTGCTCCTGGACGGCGAGCCGCCGGGTCCTGCAGGCCCCGACGCCGTCTGAGGCACCTGGCGCGAAGCCCAGCACGACAGTGGGCCTGCTGCACGATCGGTGAGAGGTCACCGACATGTCACTGATCGTGCAGCAGACCCCTGCGCCAGGATGGATCCGTGAGCACTGCCGCAGGGACCACGCATACCGCGAGCACGCCCACCCCCTGGGTGCAGCTGAGCGGTGCCGCCACCGCCGCCGCCGTCAGCGCAGCAGCCACCCAGCTCAGCACCCGGCCCCGCGCGGTCCTCAGCGTCTTCGACCTGCCAGAGACCGACCTCGGCTTCCTGGCCGACCTGCCCGCGCTGCACGAGCTGCGCATCGGCTACAGCGGTGTCAGAAGCGTGCAGGCCCTGGCCCACCACGCCCAGAGCTTGCAGAGCCTGACCCTGATGCTGGGCCGGCACGCCCTCACCGTGCAGGACCTCGCCGAGCTGAAGAACCTGCGCCAGCTGTACCTGAGCAAGCACGGGCGCGCCGCGGTGCGCGACGTGGAGCAGGTCCTGCCGCATCTGCACCGGCTGGAGCACCTGGTCCTGCACGGCGTGAGCGTGCCCACCCTGGACGGGCTCAGCGCCCTGCCCAGCTTGAGGGCCCTGGCGCTCAAGCTGGGCACCGCACCGCAGCTGCAGGCCCTGGCCCAGCTGCCGGCCCTGCGCTTCTTCGAGGCCTGGCAGGTGCGCGGGATGAAGGACCTCAGCGCCCTGGCCGCCTCATCCACCCTGGAGGTGCTGTACCTGGAGAGCCTGCGCCACGCCCAGCTGCCCGACTTCTCCGCCGCGGTGGCGCTGCAGCACGTGCAGCTGGACAACCTGCCCCTGAGCGAGGGGGTCAACGGGCTGGCCGCGGCCCCGCAGTTGCGGCAGCTGTCCATCACCCGGCGCCTGTTCGAGCTAGACGAGGTGGCCCCCTTGCGCCGGCACCCCACTCTGCAAGCCGCCTTCGTGTCCCTGCGCGGGCGCGGCGTGAGCGATCGGGACTGTCAGCTGGGGCTGCGGCGCCCGGATCCCGCCCCCTTCAGCGCCTACGCCGCGGGTGTCATGGGACTGCCCGACCTCACCGAGGAAGGCGCCGGGCAGTAGCACCGGGCAGCAGCACCGGGCAGCAGCACCGGGCAGCAGCACCGGGCAGCAGCACCGGGCAGCAGCACCGGGCAGCAGCACCGGGCAGCAGCACCGGGCAGCAGCACCGGGCAGCAGCACCGGGC
>NZ_JBJLSG010000083.1:0-22458 GCF_050871925.1 Kineococcus gurbantunggutensis | reverse complement strand
CCCCCTCCGCCCCCCCCCCCCCCCCCCCCCCCCCCCCCCCCCCCCCCCCCCCCCCCCCCCCCCCCCCCCCCCCCCCGCCCCCCCCCCCCCCCCGGCGCCCGCCCCCCACCCCCCCGACCGGCGGGGCCGGTGGCGGGGACGTCAGTCGAGGTAGTCGCGCAGCACCTGCGAGCGCGAGGGGTGGCGCAGCTTCGACATCGTCTTGGACTCGATCTGGCGGATGCGCTCGCGCGTGACGCCGTAGACCTTGCCGATCTCGTCCAGGGTCTTCGGCTGGCCGTCGGTCAGGCCGAAGCGCATGGACACCACGCCCGCCTCGCGCTCGGAGAGCGTGTCCAGGACGGAGTGCAGCTGCTCCTGCAGCAGGGTGAAGCTGACCGCGTCGGCCGGCACGACCGCCTCGGAGTCCTCGATGAGGTCGCCGAACTCGCTGTCGCCGTCCTCGCCCAGCGGGGTGTGCAGGGAGATCGGCTCGCGGCCGTACTTCTGGACCTCGACGACCTTCTCCGGGGTCATGTCGAGCTCCTTGGCGAGCTCCTCCGGGGTGGGCTCGCGGCCCAGGTCCTGCAGCATCTGGCGCTGCACGCGGGCGAGCTTGTTGATGACCTCGACCATGTGCACCGGGATGCGGATGGTGCGGGCCTGGTCGGCCATCGCGCGGGTGATCGCCTGGCGGATCCACCACGTCGCGTAGGTCGAGAACTTGTAGCCCTTGGTGTAGTCGAACTTCTCGACCGCGCGGATC
Organism: Kineococcus gurbantunggutensis; assembly: GCF_050871925.1. Lineage (NCBI taxonomy): Bacteria > Bacillati > Actinomycetota > Actinomycetes > Kineosporiales > Kineosporiaceae > Kineococcus > Kineococcus gurbantunggutensis. The sequence goes on along the minus strand of NZ_JBJLSG010000083.1, from coordinate 21,713 downwards.
AGGCCGAGGTTGCCCTCCTGGATCAGGTCCAGGAAGAGCATGCCGCGGCCGGTGTAGCGCTTGGCCAGGGAGACCACCAGGCGCAGGTTCGCCTCGAGCAGGTGGTTCTTGGCGCGGCGGCCGTCCTCGCTGATCCACCACAGCTCGCGCTTGAAGGTGGGGTCGATGCTCTCGCCGGAGTGCAGCTTCTCCTCGGCGAACAGGCCGGCCTCGATGCGCTTGGCGAGCTCGACCTCCTGCTCGGCGTTGAGGAGGGCGACCTTGCCGATCTGCTTGAGGTAGTCCTTGACCGGGTCGGCGGTGGCGCCGGCGGAGACGACCTGCTGCGCCGGGGCGTCGTCGTCGTCGTCGGTCAGGACGAAGCCGCCGGTGGTCTTCTTGGCGTCGGGGGCCTCGGCGGTCTCCTCGGCGGCGTCGTCGGCGACCTCGACGGGCTCGGCCACGACGTCCTCGACGACCAGGTCCTCGACCTTGACGTCCTCGACCAGCTCATCGCCGCTGGGCTCGTCGCCGGCGGGTGCGTCCTTGGCGGCCGGGGCGGCCGTCTTGGTGGCGGTCTTCTTCGCCGCGGCCCGGGTGGTGGTCTTGGCGGGCTTGGCGGCGGCGGGGGCCTCGCCGTCGACGGGCGCGGCGGCGCGCTTGGCGGCCGGGCGGGCCGGCTTGGCGGCCTTCGTCGCGGTGGCCGTGGCCGTGGAGCGGCGCGTGGAGGAGGCGGCGACGGCACGCTTGGGCGCGGCCTCGGGGACCCGCACCGTGATGCCCGCGTCGTCGAGCGCGCGCAGGACGGCCTTCATGCGGGGCAGGGGGAGCTGGGCGTCCTCGCAGGCGGTGCGCACGGCGTGGGCGTCGACGAACCCGTGGGTGGTGCCGTGCTGCAGGAGCTCCTGGAACGGAGCGGACGCGAACTCGGGCGGGAGCGGCCGGGAGGTCGATACCGACGACACGGACTGCCTTTCGTCGTGGGCGGAACGGGACTGCGGGCAGCAGCCGACAAGGTCAACACCGGCGGGCACCGTTGCATGCCCACTGAGGACGACAAACGCCGATTCTTGCACGACGGGGCCCCCGGCGGCGCACCGCGCCACCCCGGCGACACCTGCGGGCCACCCCCGGGGCGGGCGCGCGTCACCCGGGCGGCGGCCTGCCGGGGCTCCCGCGAGCGCCCGCGCAGGGGCTGCGCAGGGGCTGCGCAGGGGCTGCGCAGGGGCGCGGAGCCGCTCAGTCCTCCGGCTTGACGGCGAGCACCGGGCAGGGGGCGTCGAGCAGGATCCGCTGGGCGCTGGCGCCCAGGATGAGCTTGCCGACGGGCGTGCGCCGGCGCAGGCCGATCACGATCAGGGCGGCGCCGGAGCGCTCGGCGGCCTCGATCAGGTCGTCCGCGGGGTCCTCGCTGTCCGGCACCTCGCGCAGCTCGTGGCCCAGGTCGGCCTCCTCCAGGCGCGCGCGCACGGCCTCGTGCACGGCCCGCAGCTGCTCGGCCTCCTGGGCGTCGGCCTCCTTGCCGGGGCGGCGGCTGTGCACCACGACCAGCGGCTGGCCGAGGCGGACGGCGGCACCGCCGGCCTGCTCCAGCGCCGCGCGCCCCTCGGGGTTGGCCACGTACCCGACGACGATCCCCATCCGCGCACCCTCCTGGACCCGGCTGCCCGGTGCCGGCCCGTCCACGGCTGGACGGCTCTCCCCGACGGCACCGTCCCGGCCCCCGCGGGGCCGGGCGCAGCCGCGGCGACCGTACTAGACGCCGCGGACGGTCCGGTGCGCCGGGCGCACCGCCCGGCGGCCTCAGCGCCCGCGCGGTGGCAGGCCGGCGCGCAGCGCGGACTCCACGAGGCGGGCCAGCCGCTGGCCGGGGTCGGCCCGCAGCGCCTCCTCGGCGCAGGCGCCGGCGCGGACCCCGTCGCCCAGCGACCAGCGGGACCAGGCGGCCAGGGCCCACGCCCCCGCGCCGCGGCGACCGGGGGCGTGGCGGGCCAGGTCCACCGCGAGCGCGGCGACCGCGGCGGTGCGCCCGGGGTCGGGCTCGGCGTCCAGGGCGCGGTGCACCGGGGCCGCCGCGCCGGGCCCGGGTGCACCGGGGCCGCCGCGCAGCAGCGCGGCCACGGCGGGGGCGCGCAGGTGCTCGGGGGCGCCGGTCAGCAGCGCGGCGTCGCGCACGGCGACGTCCTCGAGAGCGGCGAGCAGCAGGCCCGCCGTGCGCGGGTCGGGCAGCGCGGGCGCGGCGGGCGGCAGGCGCTCGAGCACCAGACGGGTGAACTCCTCCAGCGCCCGCGCGCGGCGCGCCGGGGTCCAGGGCGCGGCGGCGGCCGCCCGCTGCGCCGCCCGGGCGGCGCGCTGCACCGGCACCGGCAGCGCGGCGGTGACGGGCAGCGCGGCGGTGCGGTCCGCGGCGGCCCACAGGCCCCGCCCCACCGCCTCGGCGGCCACCCGGCCGGCGGCGGGGGTGTCCAGGGGCAGGCCCGCCGGCGGGCAGCAGCCGGTGTCGGTGCAGGTCAGGGAGCGCCAGCGCCCGGCGGCGACCAGCAGCGCCTCCCCGGCCGGCAGGCCCTCGGCGCGCAACCGCTCCAGGGCGGCGGCCACCGCCGCGGCCCCGGCCGGGCCGGTGCGCAGCGCCCCCGGGGCGCCGGTGCCGGCACCCCCGTCCGTGCCGTCCGCGCCCGGGTCCGCGCCCGAGTCCGGGTCCGGGTCCGGGTCCGCCGGGGAGCCGGTGCCGTCGTAGCAGACCACGAGCACCGGCCCGGCCGCCCCGGCGCAGGACCCGGCGGCGCGGCGGGCGCGCAGCAGGTGGGTGACGGCCTCGGCGGCGGCCGCGGCGGCCGGCTCGTCGAGCGCGCCGGGGGCGGCGGTGGGCAGGTCCACGCGCACGACGGCGCCCAGGCGGGTGCCACCGGGCTCCGCGCCGCCGGCCAGCTCGACGAGCACGAGGCTGTCGCGGGGGTGGAAGCCGAGCCGGTAGGGCAGCACGGCGAGCAGCTCACCGGGGCCGGACAGGACGAGCGGGGGCGCGGGGTCGGCGGTCACGGCGCCACCGTGCCCGGCGCCGCGCGCGGGCCGGCCGCGCTCCACAGCCGTGCGGGCGCCACCGCGCCGGCGGCGCCCTGCGACTCCCCCGGCGCCGCGCCTCAGGAGGTGCCGGGACGGTGGAGGCGGTCGGAGCGGGTGCGCCGGGTCAGCGCAGCGGGTGCACCGGCTGCGCGGGACCGCGGGCCGTGCCGCGCCGCTCGCGCCAGGCCGCGTAGTCCTCGGTGGCGCTCAGCAGGGAGCCGGCGACCCACGCGGCGACCACGCCGTCGTCGAGGACGCCGAGCAGCGGCAGGACGGCCTCGGGCAGCAGGTCCACCGGCGAGACGAGGTAGGCGAGCCCGGCGGCGGCCCCGGCCAGGCGCAGCCGGCCCGGTCCGCGGTAGCGGCCGCCGGCGCTGTCGGCCACCATCGCCGGCAGCGAGCGGGCGCGGGCGGCCAGGCCCGGCGTGCCGGGGCGGGTGCCGGAGCGCGCGGTGCGCCACAGCACGCCCAGCGCCGAGCGGCGGCGGGCCGGTGCCGGGACCGCGGCCGGGGCGGCGCCGCGGTTCACCGCTGCGCCCCGGGGCCCTCCGCGCCCGAGACCGGCGGCAGGGCGTGCTCGGCGTGCTTGGCGATGCGGCGCAGCATGACGGCGTCGGCGCCGGCGCCGATGGCGCCGCCGAGGAAGGGCACCGCGCGGCTGCCGGCGCGCACCAGGCCCCCGGTGCCCAGCCGGGCGAGCAGACGGAAGCCGACGCCCTTGTTGACGAGCATGAGCACGGCCGGGGGCCAGCGCCGGGTCGCCAGGGACGCCAGGCGGCCACCGATGTTCAGGCTGGGCAGGCCGGCGGACTTCAGCACGTCGGTGGCGTCGGCGCCCACCAGGGTCAGCAGCACCGCGCTGCGCACCTCGGGCCGGCTGGTGTCGTAGCCGCGCAGCTCGGCCACGGCGGCGACGGCGCGGGTGGCCAGCACGTAGAAGCCGACGACGTTGGCGGGCAGGGCGACGGGGAGCGTGATCAGGCCGCCGACGCCGGTGGCGAAGCCGCTGGCGGCGACCAGGCGGGTGTGCCGGCTCACGACCGCGTGCACCGCGGACTCCGTGGTGGGGTGCTCGGCGCGCGCCGCGCGCGCCACCTGCGCGGCCCCGTCGAAGGGCCCCTTGCCGTCGATGCCGATCGAGAGCAGGCGCTGCACGAGGGCCGCCGCGCGGGAGTCGTCGGCACCTCCCGCCCCGGTCGTGTCGACCTGGCGCTGAGCGTCGCGGCGTGCCACTGGTCCGTCCCTCCTCCGGCCGGCCGGACGTGACCGGGCCGTCCGGGAACGCTAACCGCAGGGCGTGCGCGGCGCGCGCCGGCGGGCGGGTGCCCGGGGGTCGCGCGGCGCCGGGTGCGGCGGGTGCGTCAGCGCGCGTTGTCCTGCGCGCGCAGGTAGGCGGCGACCTCGTCCACGCCGGCGACGGCGTAGCGGCGGCGCGCCCAGGGGCGCGGCAGGCTGTCCACGGAGGCGGCCGGCGGGCGGTCGGCCAGCGGCATCAGGGCCGGGTCCAGGGGCCGGCGGCGGCGCGCGCGGCGCTCGAGCACGAAGGGGACGAGGAACACGGCGAGCAGGGCCGCCTGCAGGAACGCGAACATGCCCTCTTCCTCGGCAGGAGGCGGCGCGGACTTCAGCGCCCGTCCCGGCGGGTCCGCGCTGCTCCGTCCGGGTGGCCGCCGCGCACGGCTGGTTGGATCGGCGGGTGCCCCGCTCGCCCCGTCCCCGCCCGCAGCCGCGGCGCGCCGCCGCCCGGCGCCCGGAGCCGGAGGAGGGCGAGGCCCTCATCAGCACCGGCACGGTGCGCCTGGAGCGAGACCGCGACGACCCCGACGGCTGGCTGGTGCTCGTCAACGGCGTGCCCAGCTCCTACGTGGACCTGGCCGACCCCGAGCACCTGGTGTTCGAGTACCAGCAGTGGACGGCGGCCGTGCTGGACGCGGTGCACCCGCCCGGGCCGCTGCGGGTGGTGCACCTGGGCGGGGCCGGGTGCGCGTTCCCGCGGTACGTGGCGGCCACCCGGCCGGGGTCGCGCCAGCTGGTGCTGGAGGTCGATGAGCGCCTGGTGGAGCTGGTGCGCCGCAGCTTCGGCGCGAGCGCCTCGGCCGGCTTCCGGCTGAAGGTGGCCGAGGCGCGGGCGGGGGTGGCGGCGCTGCCGGACGCCAGCCAGGACGCGCTGGTGCGCGACGCGTTCGTGCACGACCGGGTGCCCGCGCACCTGGTGACGGTGGAGTTCCTGCGCGACGTGGCGCGCGTGCTGGCACCGGGCGGGGTGTGGGTGGCCAACCTCGCCGACCGCCCGCCGATGCCGCACGCGCGCGCGGAGCTGGCCACGGCGGCGGAGGTGTTCGCGCACACCGCCGTGCTGGCCGAGCCGGGCGTCTTCCGGGGGCGGCGCTACGGCAACGCGCTGCTGGTGGCCTCGCAGGAGGAGCTGCCCGAGCGGGCCCTGGTGCGGGCCCTGTCCGGCGGGGCGGCGCCGGCCCGGCTGGTGGCCGGCGAGGAGGGGCGGCACTTCCGCGCCGGTGCGAGCGTTGTCACGGACGCGGCGGTGGCCGCGCTGAGCACCGGTGCGCCCGCGGGGGCGCCCGGGGCGCAGTCCCAGGCGGAGCCCACGGAGGAAACCGACGCATGAGCGTGATGCTGCAGACCGCGAGCCGGGCCGCCGGGGGCGGCGAGACCGGCGGCCTGACGGGCTTCGTGCTGGACACCGTGGCGTCGCTGGGGGCACCGGGCGTGGGGGTGCTGAGCTTCCTGGAGGTCGTCTTCCCCCCGATCCCCAGCGAGGTCGTGCTGCCGCTGGCCGGCTACCAGGTGCAGCAGGACGTGCTGCAGCTCTTCCCCGTGGTGGCGCTGTCGGTCCTGGGCGCGTTCCTCGGCTCGCTGGTCCTGTACTGGGTCGGCAGGGTGATCGGGCTGCGGCGGGCCGCGGCGATCGCCGAGCGGGTCCCGCTCATGGACGCCGACGACGTGCACAGGTCGGCGGAGTGGTTCTCCCGCCACGAGGGCGCGGCGGTGTTCACCGGCCGGTTCATCCCCGGCGTGCGCAGCCTGATCTCGCTGCCGGCGGGCGCGGCGGGCATGCGGCTGTGGAAGTTCTCGCTGCTGACGGTGCTGGGCTCGGGCCTGTGGAACGGGCTGCTCATCGGCCTGGGCATGGCCCTGGGCACCCAGTACGAGCTGGTGGAGCAGTACGGGCACTACCTGGACTACGTGTTCTACGCGGCGATCGCCGGCGTGCTGGCCTGGGCGGTGCTGCGCCGGGTCCGGCGGGTGCGCGCGCAGCGGCGCGGTGACGCGGTGGTGGACGCCCGACGACCGGAGGGCGAACGGCAGCACGGCCGCTGAGGCCGGCCGCACCCGCGCGGCGGCTTGCGCGCGGTGCGCGGGCGCGGTGGGATCGGCGCCACGACGCCGGCGGTGGGTCCCGTCCCGGCGCGGGGAGGCGGCCCGTGAGCACCGAGGTGGAGCGCAGCGGTCAGGCGGCGCGCGGCGGCGGGGTGCCGAGACCGGGCGAGGTGCCGAGACCGGGCGAGGTGCCGCTGCGCGAGCGGGTGCCCGGTGCGCGCCGGCCGGCCCGCCTGACCTCCCAGCTCCTGGCGGCGCGCGCGGCCTACGTGCTGCGCGGCAACGACCTGGGGACCATGACCTCGGCAGCGCCGCGGCTGTACCCGCACATGTGGAGCTGGGACGCGGCGTTCGTGGCGGTGGGGCTGGCGCGGCTGTCGGTGCCGCGGGCGGTCCTGGAGCTGGACACGCTGCTGGGCGCGCAGTGGGGCAACGGGATGATCCCGCACATCGTGTTCAGCCCGGACGCCACGGGCTACTTCCCCGGCCCGGAGCGGTGGGGCTGCCACCTGGGGGTGCCGGGCGCCCCGCCGTACCCGGCGACGTCGGGGATCTGCCAGCCGCCCGTGCACGCGATCGCGATGCAGCGCATCGTGGAGGCCTCCCGGCGGCAGGGCCGCTCGGACCGGCAGGCGGCCGGGGAGTTCGTGGAGCGGGCCTGGCGGCCGCTGGTGGCCTGGCACCGCTGGCTGGCCACCGCGCGCGACCCCGAGGGGCGCGGGCGGGTGGTGCTGCACCACGGGTGGGAGTCGGGCATGGACAACTCCCCGCGCTGGGACGGGCCGTACTCGCGGGTGGTGGTGGGCGCGGACCTGCCGCCGTACCAGCGGCGCGACAACCTCGTGGTCACCGACGCCTCGATGCGCCCCAGCGACCGCGAGTACGACCGCTACCTGTGGCTCATCGAGGAGATGCGCCGCGTGGGCTACGACGACGCCCTGGTGCACGAGCGCGTCAGCTTCGCGGTGGAGGACGTGCTGGTCTCGGCGCTGCTGGCGGTGGCCTGCGACGTGCTGGCGGACCTGGGCGAGGAGCGCGGGCAGCCGGGCGGCGACGTGGCGGACCTGCGCGCCTGGGCGGCGCGCTTCCGCGCCGGGGTCCTGGAGTCGGTGGACCCGGTCACGGGCCTGGCGCGCGACCGGGACGCGCGCACCGGGCAGTGGCTGTCCACGGAGACGGTGGCCGGCTTCGCGCCGCTGCTGTGCGGGGGGCTGCCGCGGGCGCGGGAGGCGGCGCTGCTGGCGGAGTTCGAGGGCGAGCGCTGGTGCGGGCACCCGCAGCTGGTGGCGGCGGTGCCGCCGTCGACGTCGCCGGCCTCGGCGGCCTTCCGCCCGCGCGAGTACTGGCGCGGGCCGCAGTGGCCGGTGATCGCCTGGTTGTTCCACTGGTCCTTCGCGCGGCGCGGCTGGGCGGAGCGGGCCGCGGTGCTGCGCGAGGAGGGGCTGCGCCTGGTGGGCGCGGGCGACTTCGCGGAGTACTACGACCCGCTGAACGGCGAGCCGCTGGGCAGCATGCAGCAGTCCTGGACGGCCGCGGCCGTCCTGGACTGGCTGTGCTGAGCGGGCCGGGTCAGTCCGCGGGCCCGGCGCCCTGGCGCGCGCGGCGGGCGGCCAGGTCGCGGCGCACCGCCTCGCGCATGCGCGGCACCACCACGCCCTGGCGGGCCAGCAGCTCGCGGGTGCGGCGGCGGCTGACGAGGATGCCGGCCACGCCGATGCCCCACAGCGGGAACTGCACGGCGAAGGCGAGCCGGAAGGCGTCCAGGGAGTAGGTGGCGGGGCTGCCGGCGCCCTGCAGGTCCAGGACGACGCCGACGGCGAGCACGAGCACGACGGTGGCGGTGAACCCCATGACGTTGGTCAGGCCGGTGGCGCCGCCGAGGCGGTGCGCGGGGTTGGAGGTGCGGGCGTAGTCGAAGCCGATCATCGAGCCGGGCACACCGGTGGCGATGACGACGACGAGCAGCGCCAGCACCGGCAGCGGGGCGGGCCCGGGCAGGGCGAGCACGAGGGCCCACACCGCGGCCTGCGCGGCCACCACGCTCAGCACGATCCAGGAGCGGCGCAGCGGGTGGCGCGCCACCAGGGCGCCCATGAGCGGGCCGGTGCCGGCGGCGGTGACGGTGTAGAGGGTCAGCAGCGCCCCGGCGGTGCCGGTGCTCAGCCCCTGGCCGGAGACGAGGAACGGGTAGCCCCACAGCGCGGCGAAGGCGTTGCCTGCGAAGGGGGTGGCCCAGTGCGACCACAGGCCCAGCCGGGTGCCGGGCTGGCGCAGCGACTCGCGCAGGTCGGCGGCGACCTGCCGGGCGGTGCGGGTGCTGCGCGGGTTCGGCGCCCCCGGGGGCACGTCGCGCAGCACCAGCAGGGCCAGGACGGCGGCCAGGACGCTGAAGGCGGCGATGCCGGCGTAGGCGGGCGTCCAGCCGGGCCCGTGCAGCAGCGCCACCAGCGGCACGAAGCTGAACACCTGCCCGAGCTGGCCGAAGAGGCCGACGAGCTGGGTCATCACGGGCACCCGGCGCGGCGGGAACCAGTTGGTGACCACGCGCAGCACGGAGGTGAAGGTGGCGGCGTCGCCGGCGCCGACCAGGACGCGGGCGAGCACGGCCTGCCAGGTCTGGGTGCTCAGCGCCAGCACGAGCTGGCCGGCGCCCATGGTGGCCGCGCCGAGGACGACCAGGCGGCGCGGTCCCCAGCGGTCGATGAGGACGCCGACGGGCACCTGCAGGGCGGCGTAGACGAGGAACTGCAGCACCGCGAAGCTGGACAGGGCGCCGGCGCCGATGGCGTAGCGCTCCTGCGCCTCCAGCCCGGCGGCGGCCAGCGAGGTGCGGTTGGCGACGGTGACGACGTAGGCCAGGGCGCCGACGGCGAAGACGAGCCACGCCCCGCGCACCCGGTCTTCCGCGGCGGGGGCGCTGCCGCGCGCGGCGCTCACCGGGCGCTCCGCAGCCGCTGCCCGGCGGTGCGCACGTGCTCGCGCACGAGGTCCAGCCAGTGCTCGCGGTCGGTGCCGGCCAGGGCCTCGAGCAGGGCGGCGTGCTGCTCCAGGGTGGTGCCCATGCGCTCGCGCGAGCCGCCGACGATCGCCACGCCCATGCGCATCTGCCGGTCGCGCAGGCTGTCGTAGAGGCCGGAGAGGATGGCGTTGCCGGCCGCGCGCACGAGCGTGGCGTGGAAGGCGCGGTCGGCGGCGGTGAAGGCCCAGCCGTCCCCGGCCTCGCGGGCGGTGCGCATGTCGGCCAGGTGGGCGGCCAGCGGGGCGGTGAGCTCCGAGCGCAGCTGCCAGGCGCGGGCGGCGGTGTGGACCTCGACGAGCTCGCGGGCCTCCAGGACGTCCTCGACCTCGGCGGGCGAGACGGGCACCACCAGGGCGCCGCGCTTGGGGATCAGGTGCACCAGCCCCTCGGCCTGCAGGCGCAGCAGGCCCTCGCGCACGGGGGTGCGCGAGACGCCGACGCGCTCGGCGACCTCCCCCTCGGTGAGCAGGTGCCCGCCGGGCAGGGAGCGGTCCAGGATGGCCGCCTTGACCTCGGCGTAGACGCGCTCGGCGGCGGGCGGGGCGGGGGTGGTGGCGCCAGGACGCACCTCGGCTGTGTCCATGATGTATCTATCCTGGCACGGCCGGGCCCGCGATCAGCTCAGGGCCCCCGCCGCCAGCCGCAGGTCGGCCACCAGGGCCGCGTACGCCGCGTCGCGCTCGGCCTCGGGCACCCGCAGCACCGCGGAGGGGTGGATGGTGCCCATGAAGGTCTTCTCCCCGCGCGAGGTGCTCAGCCGGATGAGCTGGCCGCGGTGCTTGGTCACCCGGAAGTCCTTGGGCAGCAGCGCCTTCGCCGCGGTGGCGCCCAGGCACACCACCACCTCGGGGTCCACCTGCGCCAGCTCCGCGGCCAGCCAGGGCCGGCAGGCGGTGATGTGCGCGACGTCCGGGCTCGCGTGGATGCGCCGCTTGCCCGGGGCCTCCTGCGTGAAGCGGAAGTGCTTGACGGCGTTGGTGACGTACGTGGTGGACACGTCGATGCCCGCCTCGGCCACCGCCTTCTGCAGCAGCCGCCCGGCCGGGCCGACGAACGGCACGCCGCGCCGGTCCTCCTGGTCGCCGGGCTGCTCCCCCACCAGCGCCAGGCGCCCGTGCACGTCCCCCGCGGAGAAGACGACCTGCGTGGCCGGCTCCCACAGCTCGCAGCCGCGGCACCCGCGCGCCGCCTCGCGCAGCTGCTCCACGCCGGCGCCCCCGGGCACCCAGGCGCCCGCGCCGGGCCGCTCGGGCCTGCCGGCGGCGCGGGCGGGAGCGGGGGCGCCGGCGGTCTCCTCCGGCGCGATGGGCAGCTGCTCGTCCACGTGCCGATGATGGCCCGCGGCCGCGCGGGCCGCCCGTCAGGCGCCGTTCGCCGGGGCGGCCGGCCCCTGGGGCAGGTCGTTGCGCACCGCCAGCGTGGCCCCGGCGCGGCGCACCGCGCGGCCGTGCTCGGCGGGCAGCACGTCGTGCAGGAACCCGTAGCGGCGCACCAGCTCGGCGGTGGCCGAGGTGCGCGGCCCCAGTCGCAGGTGCGACCACCAGTCGGCGATGTCGCCCCAGCCCGGCGCCGACAGGGACCCGCCGAACTGCTGCACGCTCAAGCCCGCGCACAGGTTCGCGAAGGCCAGCCGGTCCCCCAGCGGCCAGCCGGCCAGGGTGGCGGTGAGGAACCCCGCGCCGAAGACGTCCCCGGCGCCGGTGGCGTCCAGCGCCTCCAGCCGCAGCCCGGGGGCCTGCGCGCTCTCGCCGGTCGTCTGGTCCACGGCGACGGCGCCGTCCGGGCCGCGGGTGACCACCGCCACCGGCACCCGCTCGGCCAGCGCCGACACCGCCGCCTGCGCGTCGTCGGTGCGGGTGTAGCGCATCGCCTCGACGTGGTTGGGCAGGAAGGCGTAGCAGTGCTCCAGGCCCGCGAGCACGTCCGGGCTCCACTGCGTGGAGGAGTCCCAGCCCACGTCGGCGAACACCAGCGCCCCCTGGCTCTCCGCGCGCAGCACCCACGGCTGCGGGTGGGCCTCCAGGTGCACCAGGCACGCGCGCGCCGGCGGGACCTGCACCGGGTCGGGGGTGGGCGGGGGGTGCTCGTGGGTGACCATCGCGCGGTCGCCGCCGTAGGCCAGGGAGACCGTCACCGGCGAGTGCCAGTCGTCGACCCGGTGCGAGGTCGACAGGTCCACGCCCTCCTGCTCGCCCAGGGTCTCCCAGCAGAACTGCCCGTAGGCGTCGGTGCTGAAGGCCGCGGCCAGGGAGGTGCGCAGGCCCAGCCGGGCGGCGGCCACCGCCATGTTCGCGATGCCGCCGGGGCACGAGCCCATGCCGGAGGTCCACACCTCGGTGCCCAGCCGCGGCTCGGCCTCCAGGCCGGTGAAGACGATGTCCAGGAACACCGTCCCGCGCACGTGGACGTCGAAGGGCGCGTCGTTCGCGGCGTCGGGCACGTGCCGATGCTGGGCGATCACGGCGGGCGGCGCAACGCCGCGGGGCGGCGGCCCCGCGCGGGGCGTTTCAGCGCTGCACCGCCCCGCGCAGGGCCGCCAGGCCGCGGTGGGCGTTGCTGCGCACCGTGCCGGTGGTGACGTCGAGCAGGTCGGCGATGCGCTCGTCGGGCATGTCCTCGAAGTAGCGCAGCACCAGCACGGTGCGCTGCTTGACCGGCAGCGCGCGCAGCGCGGTGAGCAGCTCGTCGCGGTCGGCGAGCCGCCCGCTCGCGTCGGGGGCGCCGCCTGCCTCGGGCAGCTCCTCGGTGGGCACCGGGCGCTCGCGGCGCGCCGCGCGGCGCCACCAGGAGGTGGAGGCGTTGACGACCATGCGGTTGACGTAGGCGACCGGGTCGTCGGCGGCCGAGACCCGCCCCCACTTCAGCAGGGCCTTGGCCAGCACGTCCTGCACGACGTCCTCGGCGGTGTCGGGGTCTCGCAGCAGCCCGCGCGCCAGCCGCACAAGGGCCGGGCCGCGGGCGGCCACGAAGTCCTCGAAGGCCAGCACACCGGCAGCCTGCTGCACCGCGCTGCTCACCGGACCACCCCGGTGCTCGCGCGGCGCAGCGCCTCGGCGGTCAGGTCCTCGGCGCCCCGCACGGCCGTGGCGGCGTCGGCGCTGAAGACGGTCGTGTCCAGCCGCACGACGACGTCGCCGGCGCGGGCGACGACGCGCACCCGCCACTGCGGGTCCACCCCGTCCAGCTCCTGCGCCAGCGCCCAGCCGGTGATCGACTCCTCGCCGATGCCCGCCTCCTCGCGCACCTCCCAGGGACCGGTCTCCAGCGCGCCGGCGGCGCACCCGGGGACCTGCTCGCGCACCTGCGCCAGGTGGGCGGCGGCGCCGTCGCCGGCGAGCAGGAGCACCTGCTCGTCGACCGCCTGCGGCAGCGGCTGCGCGACGGTGCCGGGCGCGTCCCAGCGCGCGGCCCGGCCGGCGAGCAGCGCGCCCGCGGCCGAGGAGGTGTCGTCCCGGCACAGCCCGGCCGTGAGCGGCTCAGCGAGCGGCCCCCGCCGCGTCGCGGGGTCCTCGACCGCGCCGGGCAGCACCGCCGCCACGGCCGCGGTGTCCAGGAGCGCCTGCGGCGGCACCGCCGCGGCCGCCGGCGGCGGGCCGGCCACCTCGGTGCGGGCGGTGCCCCGCTCGTCGTCGAACCGGGACAGGCCCGTCGGCACCGCCAGGGCGACCAGCGCCAGGGCGCCGGCCGCCAGCCGGCGCCGGCGCCGCTGGCGGCGCAGGCCCGCGGCGCGCCCGCGGGCCCCGGCCGCGAGCGCGGCGGTGTCCACGCCGGGCCCCTCGGCGCCCAGCAGGCGCAGCCGCCGTTCCAGCGCGTCGTGCTCGCCGTCCACGCGTCCTCCCGTCCTCGCGGGCCGATCGGCCCGACGTGCAACGGACGCGCCGGCCGGCGCGTCCGTTGCACGTGACCCACCGCACCACGACGTCCACCCGCCCCCGCCCCCGCCGCGCCGCGGCGCTCCTGCTGCTCCTGGCCGCCGCGACGGCGTGCGCCGGCCCCGCCCCGGCCGATCCGGTGGCCGCGACCACCGCGACCACCGCGACCACCGCGACCACCGCGACCACCGCGACCACCGCGAGCACCGCGAGCACCGCCACCGCGACCGCGGCCGGCACCGTAGACGCCGCCGCGACCGCCACCGGGGACGCCGCCGCGGCGGCGCTGACGGAGCTCGCGGGGTCGCTGGGGGCCGAGGTCACCTCGAGCACCCCGGCCGCACCGGGCGGGCCGGAGCTGGCGGCGCTGGTGGCGGGCGACGAGGTGGCGAGCACGCTGCACCTGCGCGCCTGGGACGGCACGGCGTGGGCGGTGCTGGCGGACCTGGAGCTGCCGGGGCCGGTGCTGGCCGGCCACGGGGAGGGGACCGTGCAGTGGCGGCGCCTCACGGGCGGCCGGTGGCCGGACGCGGTGGTGCACCTGCGCGGCGGCACGCTGCACTCGGGGGTGGAGGCGGTGGTGGCCGCCCAGCAGGAGGGGGGCGCCTGGCGGCTGGTGCCGCGCGCGGGCGTGGAGGAGGGCGACGGGGACCCGGTGCTGCTGGGCAACCCGCTCTTCGACGACGGGCAGGTCTTCGTCACCCGCGCCTCGGCGGCCGGCGAGGTGGTGGTGCGCTACTGGCGCTACGACGGCGCGCTCGGCGCGTGGGCCGAGCAGCCCGGTCCGCGCCCGGCCGCCGGCTGAGGGTGCCGGGGGGGCGGCCCTGCCCGCAGCCGGGCGGGTGCCCGGGAGCAGGATGGGCGCGGGGACCGCCCCCGCAGACCACCCGTCTGGAGGAACCGACGATGGAGTACCGGACCCTCGGGAGCAGCGGCACGGCCGTCTCCCACCTCGCCCTGGGCACCATGACGTTCGGCGCGGAGACCGACCGCGACGGCGCCTTCGCCCAGCTCGACGCCTTCGTCGAGGCCGGCGGCACGCTCGTCGACACCGCCGACGTCTACAGCGCCGGCACCTCCGAGGAGATCGTGGGCGCGTGGTTCGCCGCGCGGCCCGCCGAGGTCACCGAGCGCGTGGTGCTGGCCACCAAGGGGCGCTTCCCCACCTCGGGGGAGCCCAACGGCGTCGGCCTGTCGCGTCGGCACCTCACCCGCGCCCTGGACGCCTCGCTGCGCCGGCTGGGCCTGGAGGCCGTCGACCTGTACCAGGTGCACGCCTGGGACCCGTGGACGCCGGTCGAGGAGACCCTGGAGACCCTCGACGCGTTCGTGCGCGCCGGGAAGGTGCACAACGTGGGGCTGTCGAACTTCACCGGCTGGCAGCTGCAGAAGGCCGTGAGCACCGCCGACGCCTCCGGCCTGGTGCGGCCGGTGACGCTGCAGCCGCAGTACAGCCTGCTCGTGCGCGAGATCGAGTGGGAGATCGTGCCGGCGGCGGAGGAGAACGGCCTGGGCCTGCTGCCCTGGTCGCCGCTGGGCGGGGGGTGGCTGTCGGGCAAGTACACGCGCGACCAGGCCCCCACCGGCGCCACCCGCCTGGGCGAGAACCCCGAGCGCGGCGTGGAGGCGTACGCGCGGCGCAACGCCCAGCAGCGCACCTGGGACGTCATCGCCGCCGTGCAGCAGGTCGCCGAGGCGCGCGGGGCGTCCATGGCGCAGGTCTCGCTGGCGTGGCTGGCCGCGCAGCCGTCGGTGTCCTCGGTGATCCTGGGCGCCCGCACGCTGGAGCAGCTCAGCGACAACCTGGGGTCGGCCGACCTGGAGCTGGAGGCGGACGAGCTGGACGCGCTGGACAGCGCCAGCGACCCGCAGCCGGCGGACTACCCCTACGGCGTCCCCGGCGAGCAGCAGCGCAGCCGCAAGCTCACCGGCGGGCGGTGAACGTGCGGCTGCGCTGAGGGGCCCGCGGGCCCGGGGGGCGGTGCTCCCCGGGTCAGCGGTCCTCGGGCTTGCGGTCGGCGGCCACCGCGTCGCGCTGGCCCATGGGCTGCGGCTCGCCGACGGTGGTGTCGTGGTCGGTCTGGCGCTCGGACTCGGCGTTGATCTCCGCGCCGAGGAGGATGGCGTAGCTGGTCAGCCACAGCCACATCAGCAGGACGACGACGCCGGCGAGGGCCCCGTAGTTCTTGGTGTACGAGGAGTTCCCCGAGACGCTGACGTAGATCGAGAAGCCGGCGGAGACGACCAGCCACAGGGCGGTGGCCACGCCGGCGCCCACGGAGGTCCACTTCATCCTCGGCGCGTCGCGGTCGGGGGCCAGGCGGTAGACCGCGGCCAGGGCGACCAGCACCAGGACGAGCAGCAGGACCCAGCGCAGGACGTTGACCACGACGCTGACGACCCCGCTGGCGCCCAGGGCGTTGACGAGCACCGGGGCGACCGCGATGCACGCCACGGCCAGCAGCATGAAGAGGATCGCGCCGACCGTCAGCAGCAGGGCGGTGCCCTTGACCTTGACGAAGCCGCGCGTCTCCTTCTCGTCGTAGGCCATGTTCGTGGCCGACATGAGGTTCTGGACCCCGCTGGAGGCGCTCCACAGCGCCAGCACGATGGCCAGGGCCGCGCTCCACCCGGCGCTGGACTGGTTCTCGCTGACGGCCTGCACCTGGCGGGTGACGAGGTCGCGGGCCTCCTGCGGGATGGCGGAGATCCCGTTGATCTGGTTCGTGATGGCCTGCGGGTCGCCGAACAGGCTCCACAGCAGGAAGGCGGCGGTGAGGGCCGGGAAGATCGCCAGGAAGGCCTTGAAGGCGACGCCGGCCGCCAGCAGGGGCACCTGGTCGTCCTTGGCCTCGCGCCACGCGCGCTTGGAGACCTGGACCCACCCCTTGGCCGGGATCTGCTGGGGGGACTCCGCCTGCTCGCCCCGCGAGCCGTGCTGGACCGACAAGCCGTCCGTCCCCGTTCCGTTGCGCTGCGTGGTCTTGCTCATGTCCTCCACTCTCCCGCTCCGCGGCCCGGGGCGCGCGTCGAGCGCGGCGCCCCGGGCCGGGTGCGACTCACGGGGTGTGGGTGTCCCCGAGGGGTTCCGACGGCGCGTCGGCGTCGTCGGTGTCGAACGCCTCGTCGACGAGGTCGTCCGTGCTCGCCTGGACGGCGTCCTCCTGGTCGGGCAGGTCGGTGCCCTCGTGCGGTCCGGTGCTCACGCGTCCTCCTCGTGCGGGGGCCCGCCCCCCGGCAGGGGGCGGGCCCGTCGTCGTGCCGTCCGTGCCGTCCGTGCCGCCGCGCGGCCGGTGCTCAGCTGCGGGCGGTGTCGCGGACCTGGCCGGCCGCGGACTGGCCCTGGCCCTTGACCTCGCCGGCCGCGGACTGGCCCTGCTCCTTGACCTCGCCGACGGCGGACTGGCCCTGGTCCTTGACCTCGCCCACCGCGGACTGGCCGTGCTCCTTGACGTGGGCGGCCGCGTCCTGCGCGTCCGAGCGCACGGCCTGGGCGCCCTCCTTGGCGCTCTGCGCCAGGTCCTGGGCGGCGGAGGTCGCCTGCTCCTGCAGGGTGCTGCGCACCTCCTGCACCTGCTCCTTGGCCGCGTCGATGACGCCGCCGCCGTGCTCCTTGGCCGCGTCCAGCGCCTTGGCCGTGGCGCGCGTCTCCTTCTCGCTCGCCGGGATCAGCGAGGAGATGAGCAGACCGGCGCCGAAGGCGACCAGGCCCGCCGCGAGCGGGTTGCCGCGCGTCTTCTGCGTGACGGCGCCCTTGGCGTCGCCCGCGCTGCCCGCGACACCACCGCGGGCGTTGCCGGCGGCGTCGCGCACGTCACCGGCGGTGCCGGCCACGCGCTCGCGCAGGTCGCCCGCGGTGCCGCGCACCGAGTCCGCGGCACCGTGCGCGGTGCCCATCACCGAGTCGGCGGCGTCGTGCGCCGAACCCATCACGCGGTCCTTCAGCCCCACGGCACGGTCCTTCACCTTGTCGACCTGGCGGTGCGCGACGTTCGACGGGCTCAGGCGCTCGGTCAGCTCGTCCAGGTCGGCGCTGAGCGCGGAGCGGGTGCCCGCGATCTCGGTCTCGATCTGCTCGGGGCTGCCGGGGCCGGCGTGGCCCGTCACGTCGTCGGGTGCTTGGCCCATTGCACGTCCTCCTTGAGTGTCGTGGTCGTCCGCTCCAGCGGCGGCGGGACCTGCTTGAGCGCCTTCTGCCCGCTCTTGGCGAGCACGGCGGCCACCACGCCCCACACCACGGTCACGATGAGCGCCGCCCACGCGTGGCCGATGAGGTGCCCGAGGGCGAGGATCGCCAGGGCGGTCAGCGAGATCAGGAACAGGTGCCCGGCCACGCCGGCGCCCGCGAGGAACCCGGCGCCGCGGCCGGCGTTCTTGGCGTCCTGGCGCAACTCGGTCTTGGCCAGGGCGATCTCCTGGCGCACGAGCGTGGACAGCTCGGTGGTGATGCTGGAGAAGATCTCACCGATCGAGCGCTCGCCACCGCTGCCGCCGCCGGTGTCCGGGCGCGGGGCGCTGGTCGCCCCGCTCACGGCCGCGATCCGTGCGAGGGCGCGTCCGACACCGACGGCACGTCGGAGCGGATGTGGTGCGGCAGCAGGTCCTCGTTCGGGTCCTCGCCGTAGCGGGAGACCGCCTCGTCGGTCGTGCCGGTGCCCACGTGGCGGCCCGTGCCGGTGCCCGGGGCGGTCGTGGTGCCCATGCCCGTCACGCCGGAGGCGTAGGTCGAGGACAGGTCGCTGCCGCGCAGGTCCGTGATGGTGCCGGTGTGCGTGCCGGTGTGCGTGCCGGTGCCCGCGGCCGGCGCGGTGCCGGGGGTGGGCGCGGTGCTCAGCGGCTCCAGCTCGCGGCCCTGCGCCGACGGGGTGCCGTCGTGCGCGGCCTTGGCGCCGCGGGTGACGCGGCCGGCCACCAGGCCCGCGGCCAGCGCGCCCAGCAGGAAGGCGCCCGGACGCCGGCGCGCGTAGGTGCGCAGCTGGTCCAGCAGCTCGGCCGGCTCGTGCGAGGACAGGGTCTGCCCCCACGCCCCGACGCGGTCGCCCGCCTGGCGCACCAGCTGGGTCGCCGGGCCGGAGCCCTCGCTGGCGCGGCCCATCTGCGCCAGCTCCTCACCGGCCTGGCTGAGCAGGGCGGCGAGCTTGTCGCGCCCGGTGCTGGTCTGCTCGTCGACCTGCTTGCGCAGCTCGCCCAGCAGGTCGCTGGCCTGCGCCTCGGCCTGGCCGAGGACGTCGCTGAGCTGCTCGCGGGCGGAGGCGACCACGTGGCCGGCCTCCTGCTTCGCGGTGCCGGCGACCTCGCTCGCCTGCTGCTTGGCGGTCCCGGCCACCTGGCCGGCCTGCTCCTTGGCGGTGCCCGCGACCTGGCCGGCCTGCTCCTTCGCGGTCCCGGCCACCTGGCCGGCCTGCTCCTTGGCCGAACCCGCGGTCTGCCGGGCGCGGTCCTCAGCGCCGCCGGTGCCGCCGGCACCGGCCGCGGTCGCTCCTGATCCGCCCGTCACGTCGTACGTCGACATGCTCGCCTCCTCCTGTGGGGTGCTGCTGCGGTGACCGGGCTCACGCGCCCCGGTCGCCGCCGATGGCGTCGTCGGCCTCGTGCTGCGCGGCGCCGAGAGCACCGCCGACCTCGTCGACGGCCTCGTCGGTCTGCGCCTCGGGACCCCCGGCGGGGGGCTGGGCCCTGTCGGTGGTTCCCACGTCCGTCCTCCCCCTCGCCGGGACCGGCCCGTGCGGCCGGTCGTGGTCCCTCTGCTGGGGTGTTCACTACCCGGCGCGGGGGTGCCCAAACGTGCGGCGCCGAGAAAGATCCGCAGCGGCGCGGGGTGCCGACGGGCGCGGTCCGCGCCACAGTGGCCCGCGTGGAGGGCCCGGTCCTCCGCGGGCGGTCGCTGCGCGCCGCCGCCCGCGGGACGCTGTTCGGCCGCCGGCCCCGGCTGGGCCTGGCGGTGCGCACCGCGCTGGCGGCCACCCTGGCGTGGCAGCTCGCGCTGTGGCTGCCGTTCACCGCCGCGGAGACGTACCCCTACTACGCGCCGCTGGGCGCGGTCGTGGGCTCGTACACCACGGTGCGCTCCTCCATCGACAACTCGCTGCGCGCCGTGGCGGGCATCCTGCTCGGCGGGCTGCTCGCGCTGGGCGCGCACGCCCTGCTCGGTCCCGGCCTGGCCGTCGTGGCGGTCGTGGTGTTCACCGCCACGCTGCTGGCCGGCTGGGCGGTGCTGGGCTCCCAGCGCAGCTGGGTGCTCAGCGCCGCCGTGTTCGTGCTCATCGTCGGCGCGCAGGACCCCGTCGACTACGTCGCGGCCTACAGCGGCCTGACGCTGCTGGGCGGGCTGGTCGCGGTGGGCGTCAACGCGCTGCTGCCGGACCTGCCGCTGCTGCAGTCCGACCGCGCCGCGCAGCGCCTGGCGGACGTGCTCGCCGACCAGCTCGACGACCTGGCCGAGGGCCTGCGCCGCGACACCCCGCCCAGCGCGCGGGAGTGGAGCGCGCGGCTGCGCTCGGTGGAGCCGCTGCGCGAGCAGGCGCGCGAGCGCGACGCGGAGGTGCGCGACTCGCTGCGCGCCAACGTGCGCGCGCGCCGCCACCGCGACGCCGTGCGGCGCCGGCGCGAGCGCGTGCTCGTGCTGGCCAGCCTGGCGCTGCGCGTGGAGGAGCTCACCGCCCTGCTGGTGGAGGTGCAGAACCCCGCCGAGCGGGAGGTGGCCATGGAGGCGGTGCTGCGCCAGCAGGTCGCCGCGGCCCTGACGGCGGCGGCGGCCGCGGCGCGCGCGCTCGGCGGCGAGGACGACGGGGACGGCGGGGACGACGGCGGAGACGCCGGGGAGGGGGGTTCCGCCGCCGCGACGCTGCGCGAGGAGGTGCGCCGGCTCTCCGCCGCCGTCTCGGCGGCG
The DNA here is from genome assembly GCF_050871925.1 of Kineococcus gurbantunggutensis. Lineage (NCBI taxonomy): Bacteria > Bacillati > Actinomycetota > Actinomycetes > Kineosporiales > Kineosporiaceae > Kineococcus > Kineococcus gurbantunggutensis. The sequence goes on along the minus strand of NZ_JBJLSG010000083.1, from coordinate 1,552 downwards.
GAGTACACCAACGAGCGGGACCGGCAGACCGCCGGCGCGGTGGTCACCCTCCTGCGCCGCGCGCTGGGCGTGCTGCGGGTCGGCCGCGGGGGCACCGACCCCGACCCGGAGGCGGTGGCCCCCACCCCGTGGACCCTGCCCGGCGCCGAGCCGGGCGCCCCCGGGGCGCGTCGCCGGCGCCTGCCGCGGTGGCCGCGCCGGCCCCGCGCAGGACGGCAGGGACGGCGCGGTTGAACCCGCCGGACGCGGGTAGGGGGAGGTCACGAGCGACGACGTCCAGAAGGAGAGCGCACGTGGTCAAGTACCTGCACGAGGCGGGCATCAAGTCCGAGTGGGCCTACGCAGCAGCCTTCGGCAGCATCGGCCTGTCGTTCACGTCCTGGCTGATCTCCAAGGAGAAGGAGAAGGGCGCCGGCATCGACCGCGCCGACCGCTGGGGCATCTTCGTCGGCCAGTGGGCCCCGACGTTCTTCGGTCTGGGCAACGCCCTCGCCGCGTACGAGAAGAACTGACCAGGTAGCGACGAAGCAGAGGAGCACGCGTGTACCGCCACACCCGTGAGCTGCAGTTCACCGCCAAGCCCGAGAAGCCCGACGCGCTGTTCGCCGCGAAGTTCCAGGAGATCCTGGGCGGCCAGTTCGGCGAGATGACCGTGATGATGCAGTACCTGTTCCAGGGCTGGAACTGCCGCATCCCCGGCAAGTACAAGGACATGATCCTGGACATCGGCACGGAGGAGATCTCGCACGTCGAGATGCTCACCGTGATGCTGGCCCGCCTGCTCGAGGGCGCGCCCGGCGAGACCACCCAGAAGGCCGCGGCCGCCAACCCCGTCCTGGCCGCCGTGCTGGGCGGGCAGAACCCGCAGCACGCCATCGTCTCCGGCGGCGGCGCCCGTCCCACCGACAGCCTGGGCAACCCCTGGAACGCCGGTTACATCATCGCCAGCGGCAACCTGCTCACCGACTTCCGCTCCAACGCGGCCGCGGAGGGCCAGAGCCGGCTGATGACCAGCCGCATCGCGAACATGACCGACGACCGCGGCGTGAAGGACATGCTCGCCTTCAACCTCGCGCGCGACACCTACCACCAGCAGCAGTGGCTGCTCGGCATCCAGATGCTGGTGGAGGAGGGCTACGTGGAGAGCGAGATCGAGCGCTCCAACGGCGACTGGGAGGACACCGACGCCGCGCACGTCTTCTACACCTCCACCAACGGCAGCAGGGCCGGCGAGGGCCTGTGGGCCACCGGCAACAGCGTCGTGGACGGTCAGCCGTTCCGCGTCGAGGAGCTGCGCCCGCTCACCGACGACGACGCCGTCCTGCCCGCGCCGGACCCGCTGCAGTACGTCACCTACGACGGCAGCCAGGGCCCGGGCAAGCCCGGCAACGCCGTCGGCGGCGCCGTGCAGCAGGCCGAGAACGTCGTCACCAAGGTGAAGGACGCCATCACCGGCGACAAGCACTGAGCGGCCCGGGGGGGGGGGGGCGGGGGCGGGCGGCGGGGGCGGCCCGGGGGCGCCGCGCCGGCGCCGGGGCGGGGGGGGGGGTGG
>NZ_JBJLSG010000082.1:0-22505 GCF_050871925.1 Kineococcus gurbantunggutensis | reverse complement strand
CTGCGCGCCGGCGCCGGGCGCGCGGGCGGCTCAGACGACGTGGTCCAGCCAGCGCACGGGGGTGTCGTCCCCGGCGTGGCGGAAGGCCTCCAGCTCGCAGTCCCACGCCTCGCCGACGGCGAGCGCCAGCGCGCGCCGGGCGGCGGCGGGGTCGGCGGCCGGGCCGTCGAGCAGCTCGAGGGCGGCGCGCACGCGGTCCTCGGGGACCTGCACGTTGCCGTGGACGTCGGTGACGGCGTGGAAGATGCCCAGCGAGGGGGTGTGGCTCCAGCGGCCGCCGTCGCAGCCCTGGCTGGGCTCCTCGGTGACCTCGAAGCGCAGGTGGGCCCAGCCGCGCAGGGCGGAGGCCAGCCGGGCTCCGGAGCCCTGCGGGGCCTGCCAGGAGTACTCCGCGCGCAGGCACCCCTGCGCGATGGGCTGGGCCGTCCAGTCGCAGGAGACGCGCACGCCGAGGACACCGCCGGCCGCCCACTCGATGTGCGGGACGAGCGCTCGCGGTGCGGAGTGCACGTAGAGCACGCCGCGGGTGGTCGCACCGGACATGCCGTCCTCCTCTGCGTCGGTGTGATGGGCGCCTTCCCCAACGACCTCGCACCACGCGCAGGTGAACGTGTCCGTTCGACTACCGGACGTGCTGTGCCGTCATCATGCCTCACCGCCCCGGCGCGCACCACCACCCCGGCGCGCCGCGCGACCCGGGCGTGTCGCGGTCGGTCACCCCCAGATCACCGAAGGTCACGACGCGGGGGCTTCAGGTCCGGGCGCGGGCCGCCGATGGGGGCACGTGCACGAGCAGCCGCCCCCCGCCGCACCCGGCGAGGTCTCCGAGGTCATCCGGCCCGCCGCCATCGTGCCCGAGGACGCGGCCCGCGCGGTGCTCGTCGAGCTCGCGCTGCGCGACGTGCAGAACGGCGGGGTCTGGGAGACCAGCCCGAGCCTGTGGAGCCGCTACGACCGGCCCTGGAACGGCCCGCAGAACGTCGCCGGCGCCGAGCTGATCGGCCGCATCCACGTCGCCTACGGCACGCCGACGCGCTACGAGATCACCGTCTACCGGGTGACCGTCACCCGCTTCGGCAGCGACCTGGGCTGGAGCGTGGAGTCGCTGTGCGACGAGGCGCTCAGCCACGGCGGGCTGAGCCTGCGCGACTGCCCGCGCGCCACGATGGCCGCTCCCCCGCCGCCCTTCACCGGCTGACGCGCCCGCGCGCCCCCTCGCGCACCGCCTCGCGCACCGCCCGAGCGGCGCCCGGGCGGCGGTGGCACCATCGCAGCGTGCCCGACCCCTCCGGCGCGCCGCCGCCGCGCCGCCACCACCGCCCCGCGATGCCCGGGGACGACGCGCTCGTCGCCCTGGCCGGCGGGGTGGACCCCTCCGCCGTGCAGGAGGCGGCTCACGCGGCCGCCAGCGCCCTGGTGCACGGGGCGCGCTCGGCGCAGGACGCGGAGGTGACGCGGCGGGTGGTGCGCCTGGCGCAGGAGGAGGGCCTGGAGGTCATCGCCTCGCTGTGGGCCGACGCGCCGGCGGACTCGCTGGCGGGCGCCCTGTGGCGGCTGTACGTGCTGCGCACCTGGGTGCTGCGCTCCCCCTCGGCGGTGGCCCGGCAGTACGCCGAGGGCCGCCGGCACACGCCGGTGCTGGAGGTGCTGGCCGGGGTCGCCGACCCGCCCGGTCCCGAGGAGGTCGTCGCGGTCGTCGACGAGGTGCTCACCGGGGTGGCCGAGGGCGACTTCGCCGTGACGCTGGAGCGCGCGGCCGCCTTCTGCCGCATCGTCGCCGTCGGCCGGGCCCACCACGCCGACGAGCCCTCGCACACCGGCCGGCACGCGGACCCCGAGGACGCGGCCGCGGCCCTGACGCGCTCGGCCGCCCGGCTGGTGCGCACCGCCGAGCAGCTGGAGGTCGTGGCGCGGCGCTGGCGCGCCGGCGAGCTGGGCTGAGGGCGGGCCCGTCCCGTCCTGCCGGGCGGCGGGCGCGCCGTTACAGTGGTGTCGTGGCGCCGGGCCGCGGTAGCCCCGGGTCCCAACTGGAGCCGCTACGAGCGGCGATGCGCCGTGAGGCGCTTCCCGGTCCGGCGTCACACCCCCTCCCCCGGCGCACCGGCCCGCGGGCCGGCTCAGCGCTCCCGCGGCGCCAGCACGATGATCGCCGCGCCCACCAGGCACACCGCCGCCCCGGTCAGGTCCCACCGGTCCGGGCGGAAGCCGTCGGCGAGCACCCCCCACAGCAGCGATCCGGCCACGAAGACCCCGCCGTAGGCGGCCAGGACCCGGCCGAAGGAGGTCTCCGGCTGCAGGGCGGCGACGAAGCCGTACCCGGCCAGCGCCAGCGCGCCCAGCCCGCACCACCACCAGCCGCGGTGCTCGCGCACGCCCTGCCACACCAGCCAGGCGCCGCCGATCTCCAGCACCGCCGCGGCCGCGAACAGCGCCGCCGTGCGCACCGCCTCCTGCGCCCCGTCCACCGCGCTCCCCCGTCCCCGGACCGTCCCCGGCCCGCCCCCGGTCCCGGGCACCGGCCGGCGCGCGGGAGGATCGGGGCATGACGCTAGAGGTGCCGCGGCCCGCGGCGACCACGCCCCTGCCCGGCGCCGCCGACGTCGAGGCGGCCGCGCGGCGCCTGGCGGGCGTCGTCACGCGCACCCCGCTCACCGAGGCCGCGCGCTGGTCGGCGGCGACGGGGGCGCGGGTGCGCCTGAAGCGCGAGGACCTGCAGGTGGTGCGCTCCTACAAGCTGCGCGGGGCCTACAACCTGATCGCCCAGCTCGGCGAGGACGAGCGCGCGCTGGGCGTGGTCACCGCCAGCGCCGGCAACCACGCCCAGGGCCTGGCGTACGCCTGCGCGGCGCTGCGGGTGCGCGGGCGCGTGTACGTGCCCCGCACCACCCCGCGCCAGAAGCGCGACCGCATCGCGGCCCTGGGCGGGCGCTTCGTGGAGACGGTCGTGCTCGGCGACACCTACGACGACTCCGCCGCGGCCGCGGCCGAGCACGCCGAGCGCTCGGGGGCCACGGTCGTGCCGGCCTTCGACGACGCGCGCACGCTGGCCGGGCAGGGCACGGTGGCGGTGGAGCTGGTGGAGCAGCTCGCGGAGCTGGGCGAGGCGCCGCCGGACGTGCTGGTGGTGCCGGTGGGCGGCGGCGGGCTGCTGGCGGGGGTGCTGACGTGGGTGCGCGAGCGGCACCCGGGCGTGCGCGTGGTGGGCGTGGAGCCGGCCGGGGCGCCGTCGATGGCGGCGGCGCTGGCGGCGGGCGCGCCGGTGCGCCTGGAGCAGCTGGACTCCTTCGTCGACGGCGCCTCGGTGCGCCGCGTCGGCGACGTCACGCACGCGGTGGTCGCCGGCTCGCCGGTGGAGCTGGTGACCGTGGCGGAGGGGGCGGTGTGCGTGGAGATGCTCGCGATGTACCAGACCGACGGGATCATCGCCGAGCCCGCCGGGGCGCTGGCGACGGCGGCGCTGGCCGGGGCGGTGCGCGTGGAGCCGGGCCAGGACGTGGTGTGCGTGGTCTCCGGCGGCAACAACGACGTCAGCCGGTACGCGGAGATCGTCGAGCGGGCCCTGGTGCACGAGGGCCGCAAGCACTACTTCCTCGTGGACTTCCCCCAGGAGCCCGGCGCGCTGCGCCGCTTCCTCGACGAGGTCCTCGGCCCCGACGACGACATCACGCTCTTCGAGTACGTCAAGCGCAGCAACCGCGAGACCGGCCCGGCGCTGGTGGGCATCGAGATCCCCTCCCGGGACGACCTGCCGGCGCTGCTGGAGCGGATGGCCGCGGCTCCCCCGTCCTTCGAGCGCATCTCGGCCGCCGAGCCGCTGTACCGCTACCTGCTCTGAGCCGCCGCGCGCGGCGCGGGCACCGGCGGCGCGGCGCGGGTGCGCGGCGGGTCCCGGCTGGCAGGATCCGCTCGCCCGCGCCGGACGGGCGCGGACGGTCGAGGCGAGGGGGTCCCGGTGCACGAGGCGTCCGAGCCCGTGCGGCGCCTGGGCGCCGCGGCGCTGCTGTGGCGCAGCGCCGCCGCGGTGGTGTTCCTGCTCCTGCTGAGCGCCGGGACGCTGCGCGGCACCGACGACGGCTGGCCCTTCGCGCCGATGTCGCAGTACGCCTTCGCGGTGGACCTGGACGGGGAGGTGCGCTCGCCGTACGTGCAGGGCACCGGCACCGACGGGGTGGTGCGCCGGGTGCCGCTGACGGCGGGCGGCGTGGGCGTGGAGCGCTCGGAGGTGGAGGGGCAGCTGCCGCGGTTCGTGCGGGACCCCTCCCTGCTGGAGGCGCTGGCGGCCGCGCACGCGGCGCGGCACCCGGAGCGGGTGCGCTTCGCGTCGCTGGAGCTGCGCCAGCGCGTCAGCGACCTGGCGGGCGGCCGGGTGGTGCGCGTGCGCGACGACCTGCTGGCGAGCTGGACGGTGCCGGACCCGCGGCAACCGCTGGGCTGCTGCGGCGGGGGCGCCCCGTGAGCGGGGGCGTCGCGGGGGCCGCCGCGGGCGCGTGGCGGCGCTGGTGGGCCCCGGCGGTGCCGGCGGGGCGGGTGGCGCTGCTGCGGGCGGTGCTCTACCCGTTCGTGGTGCTGGACGTGCTGGTCCTCACCGACGACCCGCTCGCGCACGGCGACGTGCCGGTGCAGCTGTACCGGCCGCTGGCGCTGCGGCGGCTGCTGCACCTGCCCGCGCCCTCGCCGGGGTACGTGCGGGTGCTGCTGGTGGTGCTGCTGGTCAGCGCGGTGGTGGCCGCGTGCGGGCGGCTGCCGCGGCTGGCGGGGGCCGTGTGCGCGGCGGCGTACCTGGACTGGCTGAGCAACGCCTACAGCTACACGAAGGTCGACCACGACCACGCGGCGCTGGTGGTGGCGCTGCTGGTGCTGCCCACGGTGGGCGCGGTCCGGGTGCGCCCAGGGACCGGGCGCGGGGCCGGGCGCGGGGCGCGGTCGCCCGACGAGGCCGCCGGGTGGGCGCTGCGCTGCGTGCAGGTGGCGGTGGTGTGCACCTACTTCCTGGCCGGGTGCGCCAAGGTGCGCTTCGGCGGCTGGGACTGGGCCGGCGGCGCGGTGCTGACGTGGGCGTTCTCCCGGCGCAGGACGGCGCTGACCGACGCGCTGGCCGCGGTGCCGCCGGTGCTGGTGGCGCTGCAGTGGCTGGTGCTGGTGGCGGAGCTGCTCAGCCCGGTGATGCTGTGGCTGCGCGGGCGGGCGCTGGCCGCTGCGGTGCTGTTCTGGCTGGCGTTCCACCTGGGCACGTACCTGACGCTGCGGATCCACTTCCTGCCCACCGTGGTGTGCCTGCTGGCGTTCGCCCCGCTGGAGCGGCTGGTGCCGCCGGTGCGCCCGCGGGGCCGGCGCGCGGGGACCGGGCGGCGGGCGCTCCCGGCCCAGGAACCGGCCGCCCGCGGGGGCCGTTGAGCGCGCATGGGCCTGATCTTCCGCCGCTCCAAGGACCTCGGCCGCGGCGTGCGGCTGAACGCCTCGAACCGCGGCGTCAGCTTCTCCAAGCGCTTCGGGCGCACGACGGTCGACTCGCGCGGGCGGTTCTCGGTGCGCCTGTTCAAGGGCCTGACCTGGCACGGCAGGCTCTGGAAGTAGGGCGGCGCTGCACCGGGCGGGTGAGCCGCGGCGCCCGGTCGGGTGAGGGTCACCGCCCGAGCGGGTGAGGTGCGCTCCGGGCGGGCGGGCCGCGCACCGATGTGGTTGAACGTGACACGACACGATGCGCTGACCCGGTGGTGGGCCGACCTCGACGACGCCGGCCGGGACGCGGCCCTGCTGCTCGAACCGGGACGGCGCCTGCCCGGCCCGCTGGCCGACGGCCTGCGCCGGCACGGGGTGCCGGTGCCCTCCGTCTCGGTCGCCTGGGACGTCGACGGGCGCCAGGAGGTCTCCACCGTCCACGTCCAGCCGCGCGAGGTCGCCGACTTCCTCACCGGGGTGCGCCGGGACGGCGCGCGTCCCGGCGCCGGTGGGGCGGGTGGGGCTCGAACCCACGACCGAGGAATTATGAGTTCCCTGCTCTGACCGACTGAGCTACCGCCCCCGGGCCCGCGAGCCTACCCGCCCCGCGGGCCGGCGCACCGCCCGCACCCCGGCGGCGGGGCGCGGGCGGTGCGGGCGGCGCGGGTGGTGCGGGCTCAGCGGGAGAGGCGCTCGCCCGCCAGGCGCGCGCCCTCGGCGAGGGCGGCGAGCTTGGCGGTGGCGATCTGCGGGTGGATGCGCCCGCCGAGGCCGCAGTCGGTGGAGGCGACGACGTTCTCGGCGCCGACGACGGAGGCGAACCGCTCGATGCGGTCGGCGACGAGCTCGGGGTGCTCCACGACGTTCGTGGCGTGGCTGACGACGCCGGGCACGATCTTCTTGCCGGCCGGCAGCTGCACGTCCCGCCACACCTTCCACTCGTGCTCGTGACGCACGTTGGCGGCCTCGAACGAGTAGGAGCCGGCGTCGATCTCCAGCATGAGGTCGGCGATGTGCTTGAACTCGACGTCCGTGGTGTGCGGGCCGTGCCAGCTGCCCCAGCACAGGTGGAAGCGGACCCGGTCGGTGGGCAGGCCGCGCAGCGCGTGGTTGAGCGCCTCCACGCGCACGCGGGTGAACGCGCGGTAGTCCTCGACGCTGGGCTCGGGGTTGATCTGGTCCCAGTTCTCCGCGATGGAGGGGTCGTCGACCTGCAGGGTCAGGCCGGCGTCGAGGACGGCGCGGTACTCCTCGCGCATGACCTCCGCCCACGCCCAGATGTGCTCCTCCTCGGTGGCGTAGTGGCGGTTGGAGATCCGCGCGCCGCTGCCGGGCGAGAGGGAGGTGATGAAACCGCGGCTGCGCTCCAGGCCGGCGGCCTCCAGGCCGGCGACGAGGTTGGCGACGTCGGAGGCGATGGCCTCCTGGCCGACGTAGCGCAGCGGGCCGGTGGTGGCGGGGAACGCGGTGGCGGTCTTGCCGGTGGAGATTCCCGAGGCGGGGTCGGTGTAGGCGTCGTGGAACAGCTGCCAGTCGCGCCGGTCCGGGAAGCTCGTCAGCCGCACCCGGCCGGGCTCGGAGCGCACGGTGGGCTGGCTGAAGATGTCCTCGCCGGTGACCTCCAGGCCGGCCACGCGCTGGAAGGAGTACGACCACCAGGCGCCGTAGTCGACGGCGCTGCTCATGGCCTTGCCGTACTCGCCGTCGCCGACGATCGTGATGCCCAGGTCGTGCTGGCGCTGCACGAGGTCGACGACGGCCTCGGTGAGCAGCTTGTCGAAGTCGGGGGTGCGCTTCAGGGTCAGGCCGTCCTCGGCGAGCTCGCGGGCCTCGTTGGCGGCGATGAGCTCGGGCGTGCGGGGCAGGCTGCCGGCGTGGCTGACCTCGATGCGTCGGGGGGTGCTCACGGGTGCTCCGTTCGTGGGGTGGTGGCTCGCTCAGCGCCGCAGGGCGCGGTCGAGGTCGTCGAGCAGGTCGTCGGGGTCCTCCAGGCCCACCGACAGGCGCAGCACGGCGTCGGACAGGCCGATGGCCGCGCGGCCCTGCTCGCCGAGGCGGCGGTGGGTCGTGGTGGCGGGGTGGGTGGCCAGCGACTTGGCGTCGCCGAGGTTGTTGGAGATGTCGATCACGCCGAGGCGGTCGAGCACCTCGAAGGCGCGCTCCTTGCCGCGGCCGTCGGGCGCGTCGAGCTCGAACGTGACGACGGTGCCGCCGAGCTCCATCTGCCGCTTGGCCAGTTCCGCCTGCGGGTGCGAGGGCAGCATCGGGTAGCGCACCCAGCGCACGCCCGCGGCGTCCTCCAGGTGCTCGGCGATGCGCAGGGCGGTGGCCGCGGAGTGCCGCACGCGCAGGCCGAGGGTCTCCAGGCCCTTCGCGAGCGTCCAGGCGTTGAACGGGCTGAGGGTGGGCCCGGTGTGCCGGGTCAGCTCGCGGAACCGGCCGTCGACGAACTCCGACGTGCCCAGCACCGCGCCGCCCATGACGCGGCCCTGCCCGTCGATGTGCTTGGTCGCGGAGTACACGACGACGTCGGCGCCGAACGCCAGCGGCCGCTGGCCGACGGGGCTGGCGAAGGCGTTGTCGACCACGACCGTCGCACCGGCCGCGTGCGCGAGCTGCGCGACGGCCTCGATGTCGACGAGGGTCTGCATGGGGTTCGCGGGGGTCTCGAAGAACACCGCCTGCGCGGGGGTGGACAGGGCCCGCTCCCACTGCGAGAGGTCCTCGCCGTCGACGAACTCCGTGCTCACGCCCCAGCGGGGCAGGATCTCGTCGAGGATCACGTAGCAGGAGCCGAACAGGCTGCGGGCGGCCACGACGCGGTCGCCCGCGCCGAGCAGGGCGGCCAGGGCGTAGAACACCGCGGACATGCCGCTGGCCAGGCCGTAGCAGGCCTCCGCCCCCTCGAGCAGGCGCAGCCGCTCGGTGAACACCGACACCGTCGGGTTGCCGTAGCGGGAGTAGACGTAGCGGTCGACCTCGCCGGTGAACGCGGCCTCGGCGTCGGCGGCGGAACCGTAGACGTACCCCGACGTCAGGTACATCGCCTCGGACGTCTCCTCGAAACCCGAGCGCGCCATCCCGCCGCGCACGGCGGTGGTGTCGGGCCGCCAGGGGCGGGGGGTGCTCTCCTCGTTCACGACTGCCTCCACGGCAGGCCCTCGGCGCGCCAGCCGGCGCCGCCGCGGTGCCCGTGCTCGTCCAGGTCGCCCTCGAAACCGTTCAGGACGTTGTAGCTGGGGGTGATGCCGGCGGCCGTGGCGGCCTCGGCCGCGGCGACCGAGCGCTTGCCGGAGCGGCACAGGAACACCACCGGGCCGCGGCGGCCAGCGGTGATCCCCGCGCGCTCCAGCTCGGCGAGGAACCGCGCCCCGGGGGCGGCGGGGTCCTCGGGCGCCCAGGAGGCGAACACCGGTCCCCTGCCGGTGCCCGCGGTGTCCGGGACCCCGACCCAGGTCCACTCCGCCTCGGTGCGGACGTCGACCAGGACCGCCTCGCCGTCCTCGTGCAGCAGGTCGAACGCCTCGCGCGGAGCGAGGTCGCCGGCGTAGCTCACGTGCCCTCCCATCGGTCCCGGCATGAGCACCCTCCCGTAGGGGGTTGCTGCGGCGTCGTCGAGCCAGGTCTCTCGGCCGCTCTGGATGGTCCTGCCAGCGTAGGGCATGCCCGGCCGTGCCCGGGCGCCGTCGGCACCGGCGGGCCCGTCCGGGGCGCCTCCCGCCCGCACGGGCCCGCGCCCGCCCCCGGTGCGCCGCCGCGGTGCCGACGCGGTGCCGACGTTGCCAGGCGGGGCGCGCCCGTGGCACGCTCCGGGCAGGTCATGAGCGCCAGCGCGAAGCCCCGGCTCGCTGGCCGGCAACCCTCCTCACGCGGCGGGGTGCCCCGGGTGACGACCTGGCCGGTGCCGAGGTGGCGCCGGCAAGCGCGGACCCGCGGGCACCGTCCGGCGGGTCCCCTCCCCGAGGAGGCCCTCGTGCCCACGCCCACGCTCCCCGCCCCCCGCTGCGCGCCCGCGCTCGCCCCGCTGCTGCCCGTCGTCGGCGCCGCCACCCGCGTGCCGCTGGCCACCGGCGGGGAGGCGGTCTACGCCAACCTCGACAACGCCGCCAGCGCGCCCGCGCTGGCGGCGGTGGCCGAGCACGTGGCGCGGGTGCTGCCGCACTACGCCAGCGTCCACCGCGGCGCGGGCTACCTCTCGCGGGTGTCCACGGAGCTGTTCGAGTCCGCGCGCGGCGCGGTGGGGCGCTTCGTCGGGGCGCGGCAGGACGACGCGGTCGTCTTCACCCGCAGCACCACGGACGCCCTGGACCTGCTCTCGCGCGCCGTGCCCGCCGGCGGGCGCGTGCTGGTGGCGGACGTGGAGCACCACGCGAACCTGCTGCCCTGGCAGCGCTCGGCGCGCACGACGGTGGTGCCCGGCGGCCCGGACGCGGCCGGCACAGCGGCGGCGCTGGAGGCGGAGCTGGCCGGCGGCGGCTACGCGCTGCTGGCGGTGACGGGCGCCTCCAACGTCACCGGCGAGGTGCTGCCGCTGCGGCGCCTGGCGCGCGCCGCGCACGCCGCCGGCGCCCGCATCGCCGTGGACGGCGCCCAGCTCGTGCCGCACCGGCGGGTGGACCTGGCCGGCGACGACCTGGACTGGATCGCCTTCTCCGGGCACAAGCTCTACGCGCCCTTCGGCGCCGGGGCGCTGGTCGGGCGGCGGGACTGGCTGGACGCGGCCGAGCCGTACCTGGCCGGCGGCGGCGCGACGCTGGAGGTCGGGACCGGGGGCGTGCGCTGGGCCAGCGGCCCGGAGCGCCACGAGGCCGGCTCCCCCAACGTGCTCGGCGCGGCGGCCCTGGCGCGCGCGTGCACCGCGCTGGCCGCGCTGCCCCCCGGCGCGCTGGAGGAGCACGAGGCGGCGCTGCGCGAGCGCCTGCTCGACGGGCTCGCCGCGCTGGAGGGCGTGCGGGTGGTGCGCCCGGACGCCGAGGACGCCGTGGGGGTCGTCACGTTCACCGTGGAGGGGCACCCGTCCTCGCAGGTCGCGGCGTACCTGTCGGCCGAGCACGGCATCGGCGTGCGCGACGGGCGCTTCTGCGCGCACCGGTTCGCGGACTCCCTGGGGCTGTCCTCCGGCGCGCTGCGCGCCAGCACCGGCGTGGGGACCGGATCGGCGGACGTGGACCGGCTCCTGGCGGCGCTGCGGCGGTTCCTCACCGCCGGGCCCGAGCTGCGCTACGCGGTGGTCGACGGCTCCTGGGGCCCGGTGGGCGACCCGCGGCCCGACCCGGCGGGTTTCCTCGGCGCCGACCTCGACCGCGTCGCGCGGCCGCGGTGACCCCGGGGCGCTCGCGGGAGCGCCCGCGCCGCCCGCCCCCGACGGCCACCACCCGCCCCACCCGTTCCGACCACCCCGACGAGGAGCCCGCCGTGCCCGACCCGTTCCACCTCCTGCTCGACGTCGACGGGGGCGGGTGGCACCCGGCCGCCTGGCGGCGCTCGCGCAGCGCACCGGCCGACGTGTTCTCCCCCGCCCGGCTGCGCGGGTTCGCCGTCACCGCCCAGGCGCAGGGCCTGACGGCGCTGACGTTCGAGGACTCCCCGCTGCCGGACGCGCGCAACCCCGTCGGCCACCTGGACGCGGTGCAGCGCGCGGCGTTCCTGGCCGGCACCACCGAGGGCGTCGGGCTGGTGCCGGTGGTGCCCACCACGTACACCGAGCCCTTCCACGTGGCCGCGCAGATCGCCTCCCTGGACCACTCCTCGGCCGGGCGCGCCGGGTGGATCGCCACCGCCACGCCGGAACCCGCCGCCGCCCGGGCGGTGGGCCTGCCCGCGCTGGCCGGGGAGGACCTGCGCACCGAGCTGGCCGACGTCGTGGGCGCCGTGCGCGCCCTGTGGGACTCCTGGGAGGACGACGCGGTGGTGCGCGACGTCGCCACCGGTCGCTACGTCGACCGCGACCGGCTGCACCACGTGGACGTCGACACCGGCCGCTGGTCGGTCAAGGGCCCGCTGACCGTGCCGCGCTCACCGCAGGGGCAGTCGGTCGTGCTGGCCGCCGAGGGGGCGCTGCCGGCCGGTCAGGTCGACGTGGTGCTCACCGGGGACCCGGCGGCCCGGCGCACCGCGGGAGGCCCGCTGGTCGTGGTGGAGGTGGAGTTCGCGCTGGACACCGAGGCCGCCCCCGCCTCGGAGCGGGTCGCGGCCCTGGACGCGGACGCACCGGCACCCGACCGCGGCCGGGTGCGCTGGACGGGCCCCGGCGAGGGGTTCGCCCGGTTCCTGGCGGACCTGTCGGGGCGCGTGGACGGCGTGCGCCTGCACGCCGCGGTCCTGGACGAGGACCTGCGGCAGCTGGTGCGCACCACGCTGCCGGAGCTGCGGGCGGCCCGCCTGCTGCGGGCCCCCCTGAGCGGGTCCACCCTGCGCTCCACCCTCGGCCTGAGCCGGCCGGCCAACCGCTTCGCGACCGCCTGAGGAACCGACGATGAGCAGCAGCGAGTTCCGCTACCCCGACGCCACGGTGCACTTCGGGGTGTTCTTCCAGGGCGTGAACCACACCACCGTCTGGTCCGACCCGCGCAGCGGGTCGCAGGTGCACCACTCCACGTTCACGCAGCTGGTGCGCACCGCCGAGCGAGGCCTGTTCGACGCGTTCTTCCTCGGCGAGGGCCTGCGGCTGCGCGAGCAGCGCGGGAGGATCCACGACCTCGACGTCGTCGGGCGCCCCGACGCCCTGACCGAGCTGGCGACGCTGGCCGGCCTCACCGAGCGCATCGGCCTGGTCGCCACCCAGAACACCACGTACAACGACCCGGCGGACCTGGCCCGGCGCCTGGCGTCCCTGGACGTGCTCTCCGGCGGGAGGGCCGCGTGGAACGTCGTCACCACCGACAACGCCTGGACGGGGGCGAACTTCCGCCGCGGCGGGTACCTCGACCACGCCGACCGGTACGAGCGCGCCGAGCGGTTCGTCGCGATCGCCCGGCGGGTCTGGGACAGCTGGGACGGGGAGGGTTTCGCCCCCGTCCGCCACGAGGACCGGCTCTTCGACGTCGAGGTGAGGCCCACCGTGCCGCGCAGCCCGCAGGGCCACCCGGTCGTCTTCCAGGCCGGCGACTCCCCCGCCGGGCGGGACTTCGCCGCCCGCTCCGCCGACGTCGTCTTCTCCCGGCACGGCACCGACCACGCCGACGCGCTGGAGTTCGCCGACGACGTGCGCCGCCGCGTGGTGGCCGCGGGCCGCCCGGAGGACGACGTTCTCATCCTGCCGGGCACCCAGATCGTCCTCGGCGACAGCGACTCCGACGCCGAGGAGAAGGCCCGCTGGGTGCTGGAGAACCAGGTGACGCCCGCCACGGCGCTGTCCCTGGTGGGGCAGGTGTGGGGCGAGGACCTGTCCGGCCACGACCCGGACGGGCCGCTGCCGGCGCACGACCCGGTGATCTCCGACATCGACGGCACCCGCGGGGCCGCGCGCCAGGGCCACGACCCGCGCGCCATCGCCCGGCAGTGGCGGGCGGTCGCCGAGGAGAACAAGTTCTCCCTGCGCGAGCTGGTCATCCACAACTCCGCCGAGCGGGGTTTCGCCGGCACCGCCTCGGCGGTGGCGGACGAGCTGACGCGCTGGGTGCGCACCGGTGCCAGCAGCGGGTTCAACATCACGCCCTACCTGGTGCCCAGCGGGCTGGACGACGTCGTCGACCAGCTCGTGCCCGCCCTGCAGGACCGCGGCGCCTACCCCACCGAGTACGTGGGCACCACGCTGCGCGAGCACCTGGGGCTGCGGGCCCCGCTCACCCACCGCTGACGCGCGCGCGGGGCACGGGCGCGAGCAGGCCCCGGCGGACCGGGCAGACCGGTCCGCCGGGGCCTGCGCCGTGGGCGCGGGGGCCTACGCCGTCGGCGCCGGGGCCGGCGCGTCCAGCGGGCGGGGCACCGCCGCGATCAGCGCGCGCGTGTACCCCTCGCGCGGGGCGGTGAGGACGTCCTCGACGGTGCCGCTCTCCACCACCCGGCCGGCGCGCAGCACCGTGACCGTGTCGGCGACCTGGCGCACCAGCGCCAGGTCGTGCGAGACGAACAGGTACGTCAGCCCCAGCTCGCGCTGCAGGCGCACCAGCACGTCGACGATGCCGGCCTGCACCGTCACGTCGAGCGCGGAGGTGGGCTCGTCGAGCACGAGGACGTCGGGGCGCAGCACGAGGGCGCGGGCGATCGCCACGCGCTGGCGCTGGCCGCCGGACAGCGCCGAGGGGCGCCGCCGGGCCAGGCGCTCGTCCAGGCCGACCTGGGCCAGCGCCTCGCGCACGCGGGCGGCGCGCTCGGCGCGCTGCCCGACGCCGTAGCGGTCCAGCGGCTCGCGCACGATCCGCTCCACGCGCCAGGTGGGGTCCAGGGAGGTGAAGGGGTTCTGGTAGACGAGCTGCAGGTGGCGCCGCGCGGCGCGCAGCTCCCGGTGCGAGCGCCCGTCGAGGCGCTCGCCGGCGACGCGGACCTCCCCGTCGTCGGGCACCTCCAGCCCCAGCAGCAGCCGCACCGCCGTCGTCTTGCCCGAGCCGGACTCCCCGACGAGCGCGTGGGTGGTGCCGGCGGCCACGGAGAACGACACGCCGTCCAGGGCGAGGGAGCGGGTGCCGCCGACGGTGAAGGACTTGGTGGCGGCGCGCACCTCCACCTTCGGCGGCGCACCGGCCGGCGCCGGGGCCGGGCGGCGGTCGCGGTAGCGCTCCGGGTTCAGCGCGGGCACGTCGGCCTGCAGGGCGCGGGCGTAGGCGGTGCGCGGCGCGGCGAACACCCGCGCGGTCGGGCCGGCCTCCTGCACCCGGCCGCCGCGCAGGACGACGACGTGCTCGGTGCGCTCGGCGGCCACGGCGAGGTCGTGCGTGATGAGCAGCAGTCCGATGCCGAGGTCGGCGCGCAGCTCGGTGAGCAGGTCGAGCACGCGGCGCTGCACGGTGACGTCCAGGGCGCTGGTCGGCTCGTCGGCCACCAGCAGCGCCGGGCGCGGCAGCACCGCCAGGCCGATCAGCACCCGCTGCAGCATGCCGCCGGAGAGCTGGTGCGGGTGCGAGCGGTGGACGCGCTCGGGGTCGGGCAGGCCGACGCGCTCGAACGTCTCCAGCACGAGCCGGCGGCGCACCGCGGGGTCGCGCTCGCCGGTCAGGGCCGCGGCCTCCTGGGCCTGCGAGCCGATGGTGCGCACCGGGTTGAGCGCGTTGCCGGGGTCCTGCGGCACGAAGCCCAGGGTGCGCCCGCGCAGCGGCCGGAAGCGGCGCTCGCTCAGGCCCAGCACGTCGGTGCCCTCGACCTCGACGACGCCGCGGGCGCGCCCGCCGTGCCGGGGCAGCAGGCGCAGCACCGAGCGGGCGATCGTGGACTTGCCCGAGCCGGACTCGCCGATGAGGGCGAGGCTGCCGCCGCGGGGCAGGGAGAAGGAGACGTCGGAGACGACCTCGGTGCGGTCGTAGGCGACCGACAGGCCCTGGACCCGCAGCAGCGGCGGGGTGTTCGACACGGTGGTCCTCCTGGTGGGTCAGCCGGTGCCGCGCAGCCAGCGGCTGATGCGGTTGACGGACAGGACGGTGGCGGTGGTGACCGCGGCGGGCGCGTAGACCAGCCACGGCGCGGTCGGGTAGTCCTTGCCGGCGGAGACGAGCAGCCCCCAGTCCGAGGCCGGCGGCGGGTCCCCGTAGCCCAGGAACGCCAGCCCGGCGATCACCAGGATCGACAGGCCGAACTGCAGCACGGCCAGGGCCAGCACGGTGCGCGAGGCGTTGGGCAGCACGTGCCGCAGCAGGACGTGGGTGCGCGAGCCGCCCTGCAGGAACGACGCCTCGACGAACACCGAGCGGCGCGTCTTGAGGACCTCCGAGCGCATGACGCGGGCGAAGACCGCGACGGCGGAGACGCCGGTGGCGACGGCGGCGTTGATGGTGCGGAACCCCAGGGAGCTGACGACGACGACGGCCAGCAGGAAGCTGGGGATGGCCAGCAGCACGTCCACGAGCCGGGCCAGGACCACGTCGACGAGGCCGCCGAGGAACCCCGCCAGCAGGCCGACGGCACCGCCCACCACGACCCCGATCACGACCGCGACGAGCGCGCTGCTGACCGAGGAGGCGGTGCCGTGCACGACGCGCGCGAACAGGTCCCGCCCGAGGTGGTCGGTGCCGAACCAGTGCGCCGCGCTGGGGCCCAGCAGCTTCTGCGAGGTGACGCCGTCCACCGGGTCCTGGCCGGTGAACAGCCCCGGGGCCAGCGACCAGGCCACCACGACGGCCAGGACGAGCAGGGACAGCACGACGGTCGGCGGGACGGCCGGCGCACCGCGCCGCCCGGGACCGCGGCGCCCGGGCGCGCTCGCGGCGGCGCGGACGGCGGTGACGGTTCCGCTCACGGGGTGCTCACCTCCTGCGCGAGCACCTCGCGCTGGGCGGACGGACGGTTCGGGGTGCTGCGGACCCGCGGGTCCAGCAGCGGGTGGACCAGGTCGGCGACGAGGTTGACGACGACGAAGACGACGGCGGCCAGGGAGACCACCGCCTGCAGGACGGGCAGGTCCTGGGTGGTCACCGCGGACTCCACGAGGCTGCCGACGCCGGTGCGCCCGAAGACGGTCTCGGTGATGAGCGCGCCGCCGAGCAGCTCGCCGACCGTCAGGGCCAGGACGGTGACCACCGGCAGCGAGGAGGGGCGCAGCAGGTGGCGCAGCAGCAGCCGCGTGCGGCCCAGCCCGCGCGAGCGGGCGACGGAGGCGTACTCCTGGCGCGACTCGTGGTCCAGGCCGGCGGTGAGCACCTCGGCCAGCTGCGCCGAGACAGGGATCCCCAGGGCCACGGCGGCGAAGAACGTCGCCCAGGCGGAGTCGGGGTAGACGACCCGGAACAGGCCCAGCTGCAGCGCGAAGACGTGGATGAGCACCAGGCCGATGACGAAGTTCGGCACCGACAGGAACAGCGAGGGCAGGGCCCGCAGGGGGCCCTGCGCGTACGGGGGCAGGTACTGGGTGCCGAAGGCGGTGAGCACCGCGAGCACCACGGCCACCGCCAGCGCCGAGGCCGCCAGCACCGCGGTCGGGCCGAGGACGTCGCCGATGGACTGCGACACCGGCAGGTTGCTGCGCAGGGAGACGCCGAGGTCGCCGGTGACGAACCGCGACAGCGACTCCCACAGCTGCACGGGCACCGGCTGGTCGAGGCCGTAGTAGGCGACGATGCGCGCGACGTCGGCCTCGGTGAACCCGTTCTCCGGGTTGCGCAGGGTGGTGGTCACTGGGTCGCCGGGCAGCACGGTGATGACGACGAAGGTCGCCACGTAGGCGAGCAGCACGACGACGACGGCCTGCCCGACGCGCCGGGCGGCGAAACCGAGGTACCCGCGGTCCACGGCGCTCAGCCCTCCAGGTGCGCGGTGTAGTAGTTCGCGTAGGCGACGCCGTTGTAGGTGACGCCCTTCAGCCGGGGGGTCTGCGCGTAGATGCGCTGGACGATCTGCTCCAGCGGCACGTACAGGCCCTGCTCGAGGACGTGCTGCTGCAGCTGGTCCACGGCCGCGGCGCGGGTGTCCAGGTCGACGGCGCCGGCGACGGCGTCGCGCAGCTGGTTCAGCGTCTCGTCGCCCTCACCGAGCCCGAACCAGTCCTCGCCGCCGTTCGCGCTGGTGAGGATGCTCGCCACGGTGCCCACGTCGATGAAGCTGCGGGTCACCTCGTAGTTCGAGAGGGTCTTGTTGCCCGTGACGCGCTCGCCGTAGGTGACGACGTCGTAGACCTGCAGGTCCACGGTGAAGCCGACGGCGCCCAGCTGCTGGGCCACGAGCTCGTCGACGGCCTGGGAGGTGACCAGGTAGGGGTTCGGGTACAGCGTCACCGCCAGCGGCTGCCCGCCCCTGGAGCGCTCGCCGCCGGGTCCGGGGACCCAGCCGGCCTCGTCCAGCAGCCTGCCGGCCAGCGCGGCGTCGAAGGCGAACTCCGCGGAGTGGTCGGTGGCCTCGGGGACGTTGCTCTGCAGGAAGGACCGCGCGACCTGCCAGTCCGGGGTGTAGACGGTGGAGAGGATCTCCTCGCGGTCGATGGCGTGCTGGAACGCCCGGCGCACGCGGACGTCCTGGAAGGGCGCGGCCGAGGCGTTGAGGCGGTAGCCGTGGGCGAAGCCCAGGTAGCGCGGGACGGCGACCTCGAGGCCGGCCTCCTTCAGGGAGGCCAGCTCCTGCGGGGTGGCGTTGTAGGCGACGTCGGCCTGCCCGGACCGCAGCGTCGCCGTGCGCAGCGAGGACTCCTTGACGACCTTGTAGGTGATCGAGTCCAGGGTCGCCGGGCCGGTGCGGCCCAGCGCCTGCGGCCCCCAGGCGTAGTCCTCGCGCCGGGCGAGGACGACGTTGTCGCCCTCCTTCCACGACCGCACGACGTACGGGCCGCTGCCGACGTCCCGCGAGAGGTCGGCCTGCTGCTCGGCGCTCAGGGCGATCGTCGCCGGGGAGACGAGGATGGAGCCGTGGTAACCCAGGGTCGGGACGAACCCCAGGGTCGGGGCGTCGAACTCGACGACCACGGTGGTGGCGTCGGCCGCCGAGGCGGCGGCGTAGGTCTTGGGGAACAGGCCGATGGGGTTGATGCCGTCCTCGGGGCGGCCCCTGGCCCAGTGGTCCAGGTTCGCCACGACCGCCTCGGCGTCCAGGGCGGTGCCGTCGGAGAAGGTGACCCCGCTCTTCAGGTGCAGGGTGAACTCGGTGGCGTCGGCGTTCTGCTCCCAGCGCTCGGCGATCCACGGGCTGACCTGCCCGTCGGCGTCGACGTGGACGAGCTTGTCGGTCACGTGTCCCCAGACGTTGCCCTGGAAGCTGGAGATCGCGCTGTTGTTGGGGATCCAGGTGTCGCCGAGGGAGTCGATGAGGAAGACGACGTCCCCGCCGGCCCGCGCCCCCTCCCCGGCGCCGGACCCGGAGGCGGCGCCGCCGCAGGCCGCCAGCGGTGCGGCGGCGGCGGCGGCGCCCAGCGCGGTCAGGACCGTGCGGCGCGAAGTGTTGTCGGTGCTCACGGGGTGCTCTCTCTCCTGCGGTGGTGTGCGGGACGGGGGTTCACAGGCGCTTGGCGAAGCAGCGGCTGTGCGGGAGGGCGTCGTAGGGCGGGTAGGGGTCCACGGGGGTCCAGCCCTCGCGCCGGTACAGGGCGATGGCCTCCGGCTGCAGGGCGCCGGTCTGCAGCAGCAGCCGGTCCAGGCCCGCGGCGCGCGCGGAGCCCTCCACGCGGGCGAGGGCGGCGGCGGCCAGGCCGTGCCGGCGGTGCCCGGGGTGGACGTAGACGCGCTTGACCTCGTGGCGCACCGGCTCACCGGGGTGGGCCAGGCGGCGCAGGCTCGCGGTGGCCGCGGGCTCGCCGTCCACCAGGGCCAGCCAGGTGAGGAGCACCTCGTCGGCGGCCGGGCCCGGCGGCCGCGGGCGCGCCCCGCCGCCGGGCGGGGCGTAGCGCGGGTGCAGCTCGGCGTCCATCGCCGCGCGCAGGGCCGCCACCCGGGGGTCGTCCCAGCCGGTCGCGCTCCACAGGGCGGTGCGGGGACCGGTGGCCAGGCTCACCGGCGCGCCAGCGGGGAGGCCAGGGCCACGGCCACGCGGTGCACGGCCTCGTCCAGCTCCCCGGGGGTGAGGTCGGAGAACCCCCACCGGAAGCGGTCGGTCAGCTCGTGCGGCCCGGCGGGGCTGAAGTAGCGGCCCAGCGGGAAGTCGACGGCGTTCTGCCGCGCGACCTCCAGCGCCCGCTCCAGGTCGGTGCCGGGGTCCAGGACGCGGCCCCAGGAGAAGATCCCGCCGTCCACGGCGGGCAGCTCCACGACACCGTCCAGCTCGCGCCGCACCGCCGCGCGCAGGGCCTCGTGGCGCTGCGCGAGCACGGCGCGGGTGCGGGCCAGGGAGGTCTCGTACGCCCCGGGGGCGCGCAGGAAGCGCAGCACCGAGCGCTGCACCACCAGGGAGGTGTGCTGGTCGGAGTCGCGCCGGGCGTCCTGCAGGGCCGGCACGACCCACTCCGGCCCGGTGATCCAGCCCAGGCGCAGCCCGGGGCCCAGCGTCTTGGAGAACGTGTTGACGTGCAGCACGTTCCCCGACGCCGGGTCCAGGTCCGGGGTGCGGCCGCCGTCGAAGCGCAGCTCCCGGTACGGGTTGTCCGACAGCAGCAGGAACCCGTACCGCTCGGCCAGCTCCACCAGCCGGTGCCGCACCGCGAGCGGCTGGCTGGCACCGGTGGGGTTGTGGAAGTCGGGGATCGTGTAGAGCACCTTGGGCCGCGCCCCGGCGCGCAGCGCGTCCTCCAGCGCGTCCACGTCCAGGCCCTGCGGGCCGGTGGTCACGGGCAGCACCTCGGCCCGGCGCTGGCGCAGCAGCGTGAGCACCAGCGGGTAGGTGGGGTTCTCCACGGCCACGACGTCGCCGGGGTCCAGGAGGGCGTCGAAGAGCAGCGCCAGGGCGTGCAGGGCGCCGTTGGTCACCACGACGCGCCGGGGGTCCACCCCCTCGTGGGCGCCGATCCACTCGCGCAGCTCCGGGACCCCCAGGGGCACGGAGTAGCGCAGCGCAGGGGCGGCGGGGTCGGCCAGCTCCTCGGCGAAGGCGCGGGAGAGCTCGGCCAGCGGCAGCGCGGCCGCGCCGGGCACGCCGCCGTGCAGGCCGATCGTGCCGGGCACCGGCGCGGCCGGGCGGGGGCCGAAACCGGTGGCCGGCGGCACCGCGCGGGCCCGCCGGGAGAGCAGGTGGGCGCCGGCGGCGGCCTGCTGCTGCGCGGCGGGGGGCAGTTCCTGGGTCGTGGTCACAGTGCTCCTCGGAGGGGTGGCGGGCGCACGCGGGCACGCCCGGCACCGGGAGGGCGGGGCGGTGCCCGGCACCGGGACGGCAGGGCGGTGCGCGCGGGGTGAGCGGTGCGCGGGGTTTCCCGCGGGGCGCCCGCGGGTCCAGCGGGTCCCGCGGGGTGTTCTCGGTGCTGCGGCGCGGTGGCGGCGCGGCGTCAGCGACAGGCCGACGCGCAGCGCCGGCACAGGTCGACGACGCGGCGCGAGCGGGCGCAGAAGCTGCGGGGACGGCGCAGCGGGCCGTACGGCATCGTTCCTCCATCGTTCCTGGCGGAAGCACCCGCACCCGTTCGCACGGGGGGTTGCTGCGGCGTCGTCGAGCCAGGTCTCTCGGCCGCTCTCGATGGTTGCCCGCTCACTGTGGCGTGCGGGAGGAGGTGTTGTCAACGACCCGGTGCCCGGGACCGCCCCGGGGTTCCCCGGGCACCGGGAGCCGTTGCGCTACAGCGCCTTGCCGGGGTTGAGGATCCCCAGCGGGTCGAACACCGCCTTCACGGCGCGCTGCAGCTCGCGCACGCGGCCGGGCAGCTCCTGCCCGATCCAGCGCTGCTTGGCGGTGCCGATGCCGTGCTCGCCGCTGATGGTCCCGCCCAGGCGCAGCGCCGTGGCCACGAGGTCGTCCGCGGCGGCCTCGACGCGCTCGCGCGCGTCGGGCAGCTCGGCCCCGGCCGAGAGCAGCGGGTGGAAGTTGCCGTCGCCGGCGTGGGCGACGGCGCGCACCTGCACGCCGTGCTGCTCGGCGATGCGGCGCAGCTCGCGGTGGAAGGGGCCGATCTGCGACTTCGGCACCGCCACGTCCTCGCCCACGGCCACCTTGTCGGTGACCGGCCCGCGCCCGGAGCGGCGCAGCTCCCAGTGCTCCTCGGCCTCGGCGCCCGCCAGGTGCCGCACCCGCCCGCCGGCCGCGGACAGCGCGGCGGCGATCTCCCGCGCCTCGGCCTCGGCGCCGTGCCCGTCGGTCTGCACCAGCAGCAGGGCCTCGCCGCCGGCGGCCAGGGCGGTGCCGGAGTGCGCGTCGACGTCGCGCAGGGTCTGCCCGTCGAGCAGTTCCAGCACGGCCGGGCGCGCGGCGCCGGCGGTGACGGCGAGCAGCCCGGCGGCGGCGTCGTCCACCGAGTCGAACCAGACGGCCAGCGTGCGCTCGTCGACGGGGCGCGGGCGCACCCGCACCGTGATGCCCACGACGACGCCCAGCGTGCCCTCGGAACCGGTGAACAGCCCCACGAGGTCCAGGCCGGTGACGCCCTTGATCGAGCGGTGGCCGGTGGAGATCAGCTCGCCGTCGGCCAGGACGACGTCCAGGGCCAGCACCGACTCGCGGGTCACGCCGTACTTCGCGCAGCGCAGCCCCCCGGCGTTCGTCGCGACGTTCCCGCCGATGCTGGAGATCCGCCAGCTCGCCGGGTCCGGGGCGTAGCGCAGCCCGTGCGGGCGCAGCGCGGCGTCGAGGTCGGCGCCGAGCACCCCGGGTTCCACCCGGGCGACCTCGTCGGCGGGCGAGACCTCCAGCACGGCGTCCAGCCGCTCGGTGGACAGCACGACCCCGCCGGTCACGCCGCTGGCACCGCCGGACAGCCCGGTGCCGGCGCCGCGGGTGACGACGGGCACGCGGTACCGGCTGGCCCAGCGCAGGACGGCCTGCACGCCGGCGACGTCCGCGGGCCGCACCAGGGCGAGCACGCCGGGGGCCGCCGGCGTGCCGGAGCGGTCGGTGACCTCCGCGGGCGAGAAACCCGTGCGGACGGCGTCCGGGCCGAGCTGCGCGGCCAGTTCCGCCAGGGCCTGCCCGGTGCCCGGGCGCGGCGCGGGCACCGCCTCGGCGGCGGGCGGGTGCAGCGGGGCGGGCGTGGTGGTGCTCATGAGCGTCTCTCCGTTCCCATCGGTCCCGGCAGGGGCACCTGGCGCGTGCGCAGGTTGCCGCGGCGTCGTCGAGCCGGGTCTCTCGGCCGCTCCGGATGGTCCGGGCGAGGGTAACCCCCCGCGGCCCCGCGTTGACCCCTCCCGGTGGAACTGGCAGGCTGCCCGCAGGTCATGAGCGCCGACGTCAAGCCCCGGCTCGTCGGCCGGCAACCCTCTTCCTGACGTGGGGTGCCCCGGGTGAGGACCCGGTCCCGGGGGAACCCCCGGGGCAAGGCAGTGGCGGGGGGGGGGGGGGGGGGGGCCGCCCCCCCCCCCCCCCCCCACCTCCCCCCCCACCCACCCAAACACCCCACCCCACCCCCCCCCCGGCCGCCCCCCCCC
>NZ_JBJLSG010000081.1:0-22519 GCF_050871925.1 Kineococcus gurbantunggutensis | reverse complement strand
GCCGGCGCGCCGGCGGGGACCGCGGGGTCCGAGCGCGGGGGGCTCAGTCGTCGGCGCCGAGCACGTGCGCCATGACGCGGTGCCCGCGCGCCTCGGAGGTGCGGCTCTGCCGCTCCAGGCTGCGCGCCAGCAGCAGGTGCGCGTACCCGTCGGCGGGGGCCCGGCGCACCAGCTCGCGCGCCTGCGCCTCCGCCTTGCCGAGCATGGCGGCCCCGAAGTAGGAACGTGCGAGGAGCTCCCGCAGCGCACGGTCGTCGGGGTTGCGCTCCAGCAGCGGTTCGAGACCGGAGACCGCGTCGGTGTAGCGGCGCTCCTCGAACGCCGCTCGGGCCATCTCGAAGCTCAGGAGGTCGATCATCACGCGCTCTGCAACCCCGCGCGCCGACGGCCGATTCCGCCACCCGGGTGGGGGACCCTCAAGCACCGCGCCGGACGGGTCGAGGCACCCCCTCGTGACGTGGACGGGGACGGCGCGCCGGGCCCTGCGGAGCGCGGCGGGCGGGGTGCTGCCCGAGGGGCGGCGGCTGCCGGGACCCGTGTGGCAGCGGCGCCACCACGTCCTGATCGCCATCGCGCTCGTCCAGGCCGCCGCCCTCGTGCCCGTGGGGCTGGCGCTGGGCAACGGCACCGCGCACGTCCTCGGCCTCGTCGCCCTGGTCCTCGCACCGCTGCCCGCCGCGCTGCCGCGGCGCTTCGGGCGCGCGGCCACCTCCGCCGCCGCCACCGCCAGCCTCTTCGCCGCCTCCGCGGTCCTGGTCGACCTCACCGGCGGCCTCATCGAGGCGCACTTCCACTTCTTCGTCGTCGTCGGCGTCGTCGCGCTCTACCAGGACTGGGTGCCCTTCGGCGTCGGCCTGGGCATCGTCGTCCTGCACCACGGCGTGCTCGGCACCCTCTTCCCGCACAGCGTCTACGCCCACCACCACGCCGTGGAGGACCCCTGGCGCTGGACGCTCGTGCACGCCGGCTTCGTCCTGGCCGCCAGCTGCGCCCACCTGGCCTCCTGGCGCCTGAACGAGCAGCAGGGCCTGCACGACCCCCTCACCGGCCTGGCCAACCGCACCCAGCTCGGGGAGGTCATCGACCGCGCCCTGTCCCGCGGCGGGCCCACAGCCGTGGTGCTGCTCGACCTGGACGGGTTCAAGAGCGTCAACGACGTGCGCGGCACCACCGCCGGCGACGAGGTCCTGCGCACCGTCGCCCACCGGCTGCTCGCCGGCGCGCGGGCCGGCGACCGCGTGGCCCGCCTGGAGGGCGACGAGTTCGCCGTCGTGCTCACCGGCGCCGACGCCACCGCCACCGCCGCCGCCGGCGCCGCCGAGCGCTTCCTCGCCGCCGTCCGCGAGCCCGTCACCGTGCGCGGGCAGCAGCTCGCCCTGCAGGCCAGCGCCGGCGTCGCCGACAGCGCCACCCTGGGCGCCACCGGCACCACCGAGCTGCTGCTGCGCAACGCCGAGCTGGCGGTGCAGCAGGCCAAGGCGCGCGGCGGGGACCGCGCCGTCACCTACGCCGAGGCGATGGGGCGGGCCGCCGCCGAGCGCGCGCACCTGCGCGAGGACCTCAACGGCGTCGTCGAGCGCGGCGAGCTGGAGGTGCACTACCAGGCCACCGTGGAGCTGCGCAGCGGCACCACCGAGGGCTTCGAGGCGCTGCTGCGCTGGCACCACCCGCAGCGCGGCACCGTCTCGCCGCTGGAGTTCGTGCCGCTCGCCGAGAGCAGCGGCGCGATCGTCGGGATCGGCGCGTGGGTGCTGCGCACCGCCACCGAGCAGGCCGCGCGGTGGTCCCGCGAGCACGGCCGCCCCGTGACCGTCGGCGTGAACCTCTCCGCCGTGCAGCTCGCCGACGACGAGGTCGTCGACGTGGTCGCCGCCGCGCTGCGCGAGTCCGGCCTGCCGCCGCAGCAGCTCACCCTGGAGATCACCGAGAGCCTGCTCGTCGACGACCTCACCGGCACCGCCGCGCGCCTGCAGAAGCTGCGCGAGCTCGGCGCGCGCATCGCCATCGACGACTTCGGCACCGGCTACTCCAGCCTGTCCTACCTGCGCCACCTGCCCGTCGACATCGTCAAGGTCGACCGCTCCTTCGTCGGCGACCTCGCCGGCGGCGGCTCGGCCACCACGCTCGTGGCCACGATCGTGGAACTGGCCCGCAGCCTCGGCCTGGACGTCATCGCCGAGGGCGTGGAGACCGAGCAGCAGGCCGGCGCCCTGCGGGCCCTGAACTGCGGCCTGGCCCAGGGGTACCTGTACGCGCGGCCGCTCAGCGCGGCGGAGGTCTCGCTGAGCGCGCCGGCGCGGGCGGCCACCGGCTGACGTCCGCGCCGGCCGGGTCCGCGCCCGGCGAGGAACCCGGCCCGCGAGGAACCCGGCCCGGGAAACCCTTGACGCGCTCCTCGGTCCGCGAGAAAGATCACGGCCACGCGGGTTCCGGTCGTCCGGGGAGGCGTCGTGGCGCAGTACCAGTACCGCTGTCCGCAGGACGGCCTGCTCGAGGTGGACCGCCCCATGGGCACGGCCCCGGCGGAGATGACGTGCCCGGACTGCGCGGGCCCGGCGAAGCGCTCCTTCACGGGCCCGATGGTGTCGTTCGCCTCCCGCGCCCGGGTGCGGGCGATCGAGGGCACCGAGAGCTCGCGCGACGAACCCCGGGTGGTCGCGGCACCGCCCGCACCGGCCCGGCCGCGGCGCACCGCGCCGGCGGACCCAGCGCTGCGGCGGCTGCCCCGCCCCTGAGGCGGTGCGCGCGCGGCGGACACCGGACTGAGGAGGCGACGTGCCCGAGGTGGTCTTCCCGCTGGACTCCACGAAGCGGTTCACCGACCAGGCGCTGGTCGGGCACAACCGCTGGCACCCCGACATCCCCGCGCAGGTCCACGTGCGGCCGGGCACGTCGTTCCGGGTGCACTGCCGGGAGTGGTTCGACGGGGCCGTGCGCAACGACGACTCCGCCGACGACATCAGGGACGCGCCGCTGTCCACGGTGCACGTGCTCAGCGGCCCGATCGCCGTGGAGGGCGCCCGCCCCGGCGACCTGCTGGTCGTCGACATCCTCGACGTGGGGCCGATCCCGCAGGAGGACTCCGGGCCGCTGGCCGGGCAGGGGTGGGGGTACACGGGGATCTTCGCCACGCGCAACGGCGGCGGCTTCCTCACGGAGCAGTTCCCGGACGCCTACAAGGCGGTGTGGGACTTCCAGGGGCAGACCGCAACGTCGCGGCACGTGCCGGGGGTGTCGTTCACCGGGATCGTGCACCCGGGCCTGATGGGCACCGCGCCGTCGGCGGAGCTGCTGGCCCGGTGGAACCGGCGGGAGGGAGCGCTCATCGCGACCGCCCCGGACCGGGTGCCGCCGCTGGCGCTGCCGCCGCTGGCGCAGGACGCGGTCCTGGGGTCCTTGACGGGCCCGGAGTTCGACCGGGTCGCCGCCGAGGCCGCCCGCACGGCGCCGCCGCGGGAGAACGGCGGGAACCAGGACATCAAGAACCTCACGAAGGGCTCGCGCGTCTTCTACCCGGTGTTCGTCGACGGGGCGAACCTGTCGGTGGGCGACCTGCACTTCTCCCAGGGGGACGGGGAGATCACCTTCTGCGGGGCGATCGAGATGGGCGGGTTCATCGACCTGCACGTCGACGTCGTCCGCGGCGGCATGGAGACGTACGGCGTCACCGAGAACGCGGTCTTCCTGCCGGGCGGCACCGACCCGCGCTACGAGCAGTGGCTGGCGTTCTCGGGGACCTCGGTCACCCTCGACGACGAGCAGCGCTACCTGGACCCGTACCTGGCGTACCAGCGCGCGTGCCTGCACGCCATCGACTACCTGACGAAGTTCGGGTGGACCCCGGAGCAGGCGTACGTGATCCTCGGGGCGGCGCCGATCGAGGGCAGGCTCTCGGGCGTGGTGGACATCCCCAACGCGTGCGCGACCGTCTACCTGCCGACGGCGATCTTCGACGTGGACGTGCGCCCCTCCCCCGGCGGCCCGGCGCGCGTCGACCCGGGCCGCGGGGTGCCGCGCTCGGGGTTCTGAGCGCGGCACCGCCGCGGGACCGGTGGTCAGCGGGTGCGGCGGCGCCCCGCGCGCAGGGCGAGCAGGCCGGCGGCCACCAGGAGCAGGCCGGCCCCGAGCGCGGCGAGGGTCTCGCTGCCGGTGCGGGCCAGGGCGCCGGGTCGAGGGGTGTCCCGGTGACCGGCGGTGCCGCCCGCCGTGGACCGCGCGGGAGGCGTGGACGGCGCTGCCGGCGTCCCGGTGGTGGGACGCGGGCCCGTCGCGGTGCTCCCGCCCGTGCCGGTGCCGCCGGCGGTCCCGGTCCCCCCGCTGGAGCCGCCGCCGGTCGAGCCGGTCCCGCCGCTGCCCGTGCCGCCGGGGCCGGTCCCGCCCGTGCCGGTCCCCCCGGCTCCCGGACCACCCGTGCCGGTCCCGCCGGGACCGCCGGTCCCCGGGCCGCCCGTGCCACCGCCACCGCCACCGCCACCGGTGCCGGGGTCGCCCGGCGTGAGCGAGGAGGTGGCCGTCCCCCCGGCCCCGCCGCGCGGGCCGGCGGCGACGACGGAGGCGACGTCGTCGCGCGCGCCGGCCGCGGCGTCCTCGGCGGTGAGCACGTAGGTGCCGCTGACGCAGGTCGCCGACGCGCCGGGGGCCAGGGCCGTGCGCGGGCAGGTCACCGGCGCGGGCAGGCCGGTGACCGCGGGGTCGGTGAGCGTGACGTTGCCGGTGTTGGTGACCGACACCCGCCACCGCAGGGTCTCGCCGGCGTCGAAGGCGCCGTCGCGGTCGGCGTCGTCCCAGGCGACGCTCTGCTCGGCCGCCAGCGCGGGGGCCGCCGCGACGACGGGCACCGGGTCGGAGACGGGACCGAACGACAGCGCCGAGGCCGCGCCGGGGGCCCGGCCCCGCACGCGCGCGCGGTTGACGACGTCGGCCCCGGCGTCGACGTCGGCCTGGGTGACGAGGTGGGCGCCCAGCGAGGTGCAGGTCATCGAGGTGCCCGCGTCCAGGGCCGTGCGCGGGCAGGTCACCGCGCCGACCAGGTCGTCGGCGACGTCGACGTCCGTCACGGCGAGCTCGCCGTCGTTGACGACGAGGTAGGTGTAGCGCACGGTGCCGCCGGCGCCCAGGGCCACCGGGGGCACCGGGGCGGCGGAGAGCGCGCGCACCGACGCCCCGGGCGGGGCGACCGGCCCGGCGGGGGCGGGCAGGGCGGTGGTGGTCAGGGTGAGCGAGGCGCGCGGCGCGGCGGGCGGTTCGGCGACGTCCACCGCCACGGAGGCGGAGTCGTCGCCGGCGCCGGGGTCGGTGCTCGCGGTGGAGGTCACCGCGGCGGTGGTGGTGGCGCGGCCCGCGCCGGTGGCCGTGCCCACCAGGTCCAGGGCGGCGCCGTCGCCGGGGGCCAGCGGCGGCAGGCGCCACTCGCCGGTGGCGGGGTCGAAGGAGCCCGCGGTGGCGGTGCCCGCGGTGAGGCGCGTGCCGCCGGCGGTGCTCAGGCGCACCACCGCGTCCGCGGCCGCGGACGGGCCGGCGTTGACGACCTCGGCGCGCAGGCGGACCTCCCCGCCGCGCAGCACGCCGGGGGTGGTGGTGCCGAGGGCGAGGCCCAGGTCGGCGACGCGGCGCACCGGGACGGCGGCTGTGGCGGTGTCGTTCGCGGGGTCGGGGTCCGGGGAGGCGGCGGTGACGGTCGCGGTGCGGGTCAGGGAGGCCGCGGTGGACGTCGCGGGCAGCACCGTGCTGAGCACGACGTCCCAGGTGCGCCCGGCGGGCAGCACCTCCAGGGTGCAGTCGACGGTGCCGCCGCCGGCGGTCAGGCCCTCGCCGGTGACGTCCCCGTGGAAGGCGCACGAGCCGAGGGAGGCGCCGGCGGCGGGCACCGGCTGCCCGGCGGGCACCGGCAGGCGCAGCGTCAGGCCCTCGGCGCGGGTGGGCCCGCGGTCGGTGACGGAGGTGCGCGACTCCAGGGCTCCGCCCGCGACGACGTCGCCGCCGCCGGGGCCGGTGACGGCGTGGGTGAGGGCCAGGTCCGCCGACAGCAGCACGTCGAAGTCGAACGCGTCGGTGTTGTCCGAGCGGTCGGGGTCGGGGGTCGGGGAGACGACGGTCGTGCCGGCGCGCCCGCGCCCGGCCTGCACGTCCGCGCCGAACTCCGCGGTGCCCGTGATGGTGACGACGCCGTCGGCGAGGGTCAGGGGGTCGTCGGCGGTGCCGGGCACGTGCGGGGCCAGGGCGGGCAGGGTGCAGGCGGTGGGCGTGCAGAGCGTGCTCGCGGGCCGCACGACCCGCACGCCCGGCGGCACCGCGGTGCCGAAGGAGACGCCGGTGGCCGTGGAGGGGCCGTGGTTGGTGACGACCAGCGTGAAGGGCACGGAGTCCCCGGGGTGCGCCGTGGCCCGGTCGGCGCGCAGGTCCACGGAGACGTCGGCCAGGGCGCTCCCGCCGGAGCTGACGGTGGCGGTGTTGCCGGCGGGGTCCGGGTCGGGCGTGGCGGCGCTGACGGACACGGCGGCGTCCACCGCGCCGTCGCCCGCGGGGTCCAGCCGCACCCGGAGGTCCACCACCGCGCCAGCGCCGGGGGCGAGGTCGGGCAGGGTGCACTCCACGGCGCCGGGCGAGGTCGGCGCGCACGCCCCGCCGGGGGCGTCGGCGGAGACGAGCGCGGAGCCGTGCGCCAGCGGGACGGAGAGCACGACGCCGCGGGCCAGCGCCGGGCCGGCGCTGGTGACGGTCGCGGTGTAGGTGACGACGCCCCCGGCGACGGGGTCCGGGGAGTGCGCCAGCGCGACGGCGAGGTCGGCGGAGGCGGTGACCGCGTCGGAGACCGAGGCGGTGTTGCCGGCGGTGTCGGGGTCCTGCGCGGCGGCGGCCAGGGAGGCGGTGAGGGACTGCCGGGTGCCGGGGGCGGTGTCGGCGGGCACGGTCCCGGTCAGGGCGAGGGTGCGCTGCTGCCCGGGCGCCAGGGTGCCCAGGTCGCAGGTGACGGCGCCGGCGGCGGTGGTGCAGGTGCCGCCGGGCACGTGCGCGGTGACGTCGGCGAGGCCGGCGGGCAGCCGCACGCCCAGGGTCGCCGCGGGCGCGGCGCTGGGGCCGGCGTTGGCGGCGGTGGCGGTGTACGCCACGGCCCCGCCGGCGGTGACGGGGCCGCCGGTGCGGGTGAGGGTGGTGGACAGGTCGGCGCGCCGCACGACGGGGGTGCTGGTGGTGGCGGTGCCGTCGCCGGGGTGGGGGTCCGGGGAGGCGGAGGTCAGCTCCGTGGTGCGGGTGAACGCGCCCTCGGGGTGGTCGGCCGGCAGGACGGCGTCGAGCACGACGTCCCAGGTGGCGCCGGCGGGCAGGGCGTCCAGGGTGCAGACGAGGGTGCCGGCGGCGCCGGTCACGCCCGCGGCGGCGGTGCCGGCGAAGGTGCACGAGCCGGCGCCCGCGGTGGCCGCGGGGACCGGCTGCCCGGCGGGCACGGCCTGGCGCAGGGTCAGGCCCTCGGCGCGGGTGGGACCGGCGTTGGTGGCGGTCAGGGTGGTGCGCACGGGCTCGCCGGCCACGAGGTCGCCGCCGCCGGGGGCGCCGACGGCCTGCGCCAGGGCCAGGTCGGACTCCAGGACGAACTCGAAGTCGACGGTGTCGGTGTTGCCGGAGCGGTCCGGGTCGTCGGTGGGCGAGACGACCGTGGTGGTGGCCCGGTGCCGGCCCGCCTGGGCGTCGGGGCCGACGACGGCGTCGCCGGTGAGCGTGACGGCGGCGCCGGCGGGCAGCGCCGGCAGGGTGCAGGCGGTGGGCGTGCAGTACGGGCTGGGGGCGCGCACGACGCTCACCCCGGCGGGCACGACGGTGTTGAACGACACGTTCGTGGCCGTCGACGGGCCGTCGTTGCGCACGACGAGGGTGAACGGCACGGTCTGCCCGGGGCGGGCGGTGGCCGAGGCCAGGGACAGCTCGACGCCCAGGTCGGCGCGGGTGCTGCCGGCGGAGGCGACGGCGGCGTGGTTGTCGGCGGTGTCGGGGTCGGGGGTGGCCGCGGTGACGGACACCGCGTTGTCCACCGCGCCGCCGCCGCCGGGCGAGAGCCCCACCACGAGCGTGGCGGTGGCGACCTCGCCGGGGGCCAGGTCGGGCACGGTGCACTCCACGGCGCCGGTCCCGGTCGCCACCGGTGCGCAGGGGCCGGTGGCGCCGCCGGTGGTGGTGACGCCCCCGGAGCGGTGGGTGGAGCCGGTGAGCAGCGGGTCGGACAGCACGACGCCGCGCGCGGTGGAGGGCCCGTCGTTGACGACGGTGGCGGTGTAGGTGACGTCGGCGCCGGCGACCGGGTCCGGGGAGTGCGCCAGCGCGACGGCGAGGTCGGCGGAGGCGGTGACGGAGCCGGTGGCCGAGGCCGTGGCGTCGGTGGGCGTCGGGTCGTGCAGGGCGCTGCTCGCGGCGACGGGGACCGTCAGCGGGGTGCCGGGCTGCGCGTCGGCGGGCACGTCGCCGGTGAGGGTGGCGGTGCCCGCCGCGCCGGGCGCGAGGTCGCCCAGGGCGCAGGTGGCGGTGCCGGCCGCGACGGGGCAGGGGCCGCCGGGACCGGTCACCGCGACGCCGGTCAGGCCCGCGGGCACCTGCACGGCCAGGCGGGCCGCGGTGGCGGTCTGCGGGCCGGAGGCGGTGGCGGTGGCCTCGAAGCGCACCGGCAGGCCGGCGACCGGGGTGCCGGAGACCAGCCGCGCGGCGGCGCTGAGGTCGGCCGCGGCGGCGACGGGGTGGGTGAGGGTGTTCGAGGTGGACGTCGACCGGGTGCCGGAGAGCGGGTCGGTGGAGGTGGTCGCGGCGTCGTCGACCAGGGTCGTCGTGGCGGCGGAGCGCTCCACGCGCACCTGGTAGGACAGCGCGCGGCTCTCCCCCGCCGGGATCGCCCCGCCCGCGCTCGCGCCGGCGCCGTCGCCCACGCGCAGCGCCACGGTGCGGGTGGCCGCGTCGTAGCCGCCGGCGTCGTCGCCGGCGGCGTCGGTCACCGCGGTGGCGGTGGTGCCGTTGAGCGCCCTGATCGAGCCGGGCACGAACGCGGTGCCGGCGGGCAGCTCGTCGGTGACGACGCTGCCCTGGGCGGGGTTCCCCCCGCCGTTGGCGGCGGTGACCGTGTAGGTGAGCACGTCGCCCACGTCGACGGGCGTGCCGGCGGCGGGGGCGGCGGTGGCGGTCGTCACCACGCAGGCGCCCGTGCCGAAGGAGATGCTGTCGAGGAAGTTGCCCTCGACGACCTTGCCGGCGGCGCGCAGGGCCTTGAACCCGAAGCGGGTGGTGGTCTGGCCGGCGGGCACGGTGTAGGTGCCGGAGTGGGTGCCCCAGGCGGTGTTGCCGTCGCTGAGCTCGCCCTGGCCGACCTGGGGGCCGCCGGGGGCGCCGATCTCGACCTGCATCGTGTCCACGCCCTTGCGGCCGCGGTGCTGCAGCTGCCAGCGCAGCGTCTGGCCGGGCACGGTGGCCACCTCCTGGTACAGGGTGGAGGCCTGCGTGGCGTTCAGCTCGGCGTACTGGCTGCCGGAGCCGGGGACGATCTGCTGGTACGGGTGGCGCCAGATCTCGATGAGGCGGTCGGTGGCGCTGGTGCGCCAGCCGGGCACCTGGTCCTCGGGGCGCTGCTGCCAGTTGTCGCTGGGCACGACGGGCTGCTCGAAGCCGCCGTTGACGAGGGCGACGGAGGCGCTGCACGCCGCCGGGGACTGCGCCGCCGCGGCCGGGGGCGCGGGCAGCGCGGGCACGGCCGCGAGCGCGGCTCCCGCCAGGAGCGCGGCGGTGCCCGCCGCGGCGGCCCGACCGCCCGCCACCGCGCGCCACCACCGCTTCCAGCCAGTGCCCGTGCCGGCCACCGCGCCACCCCCGCTGCTCGAGGTGGCCGCACGGCCACGGGGACGGCGTCGGCGCGCGCGGCGCCCGCCTTGAGCGCCCGCTGCTCCGTCCGGGTTGCGGGCGCCTCAGCCCAGCGGCGCGGGCGCCGCCCGGCGGGCCGGGTCGTGCAGGGACAGCCCGGTGATGGACTCGCACAGGTGCGGCAGGGTGTCCAGGACCTGCTCGGCGACCTCCAGGGGCACCGCGGTGGGCGCCAGGATGGTCACCGTCAGCCGGCCGCGGGTGCTGGGGCCCTGCGACACGAAGCAGCCGGGCACCGCGGCGGCGATGCCGGTCAGGAAGCCGTTGAGCTCCCGGACACCGATCGGCTTGATCGTGTCGATGGCCAGGACGGTCTTCATCGTTCTCCTCGGGGCGTCGTTCCGGTGCTCACCCACCAGCCATCGGCGCCGCGCGAGGGGGACCGCACCGCCGCCGCGCATCTGTCCCGGATCGGAGCAAGGGCTGGCCCGTCCGGGTGGCGGGGGCCCCGCTCAGGCCCAGCCGAGCTCGTGCAGGCGCTCGTCGTCGATGCCGAAGTGGTGGGCCACCTCGTGCACGACGGTCACGCGCACCTCCTGCACGACCTGCTCGCGGTCGCGGCAGACGGCCAGGGTGGGGCGGCGGAAGACGGTGATGCGGTCCGGCAGCGCGCCGGCGGCCCACCAGGTGCCCCGCTCGGTGAGCGGGGTCCCCTCGTACAGCCCGAGCAGGTCCGGCGGGAACCCCTCGGGCGGGTCGTCCTCGACGAGGACGACGACGTTGTCCATCGCCCGCGCGAGCTGCTCGGGGATCTCGTCGAGGGCGTCGGCGACGGCCTCCTCGAACTCCGCGGTTCCCATCTCGACCACGGCGCGATCCTCGCAGCCGCCGGGCGCCGCGGCGCTCAGCAGCAGCGGGAGGAGACCGCGCCGGCGCGGGCGTCGGCGCGGCGGCGCTCGAACTCGCGCCGGGTCAGCGGCCGGTGGCCGTGCTCGGCGGCCGAGCGCAGGTGCTCCTCCCAGCGGTCGGTGCCGTCGATCTGGCGCGCGCACCAGCGCAGCCCGCGCAGCAGGGCCCTCACCGCACGGCCTCCTCGCCGGCGGTGGCCAGCTCGCGCTTCTCCTCGGCGGTGGCGAACAGCCCGGCCGGCTCGCGCAGGCGCGAGGGCACCGCGGGCACCTCGGTGGTGGGCAGCGACCCGGCGCGCAGGGCGCGGGCGACGACGACGGCGGCGTTGAGCGCCACGACGATCACGAGCAGCGCGAAGACGGACTGCAGGACGCCGTTGACGGTGGAGTTGGTGACGACCTGCTGCATCTGCCCGGCGTCCTTCGCCGCCCCCAGCAGCTCCCCGGCGGCGCGGGCCTCGCGGTACAGGTCGGCCTGGGCGAAGTAGCCGATGGCGGGGTTGTCGGAGAACACCTTCTGCCAGCTCGCGGTCATGGTGACCACGAGGTCCCAGGCCAGCGGGACGCCGGTCACCCAGGCGTGGCGGGCTCGGCCGTGCTTGATGAGCAGCGTGGTGGCCAGGGTCAGGGCGATGGCGGCCAGGAGCTGGTTGGCGATGCCG
Organism: Kineococcus gurbantunggutensis; assembly: GCF_050871925.1. NCBI lineage: Bacteria > Bacillati > Actinomycetota > Actinomycetes > Kineosporiales > Kineosporiaceae > Kineococcus > Kineococcus gurbantunggutensis. The sequence continues at coordinate 11,118 of NZ_JBJLSG010000081.1, read as the reverse complement.
AACAGCGGGAAGAGCTGGTTCACCCCGCCCAGGGGGTCGGTGACGCCGGCGTAGAGGAAGTAGCCCCACGCGGCGACGACGACGGCGCTGGCCAGCAGGTTGCCCGGGCGCCAGGACAGGTCCCCGAAGCGCTTCCAGACGTTGCCGACCGTGTCCTGGAGCATGAAGCGGCCCACGCGGGTGCCGGCGTCGACGGCGGTGAGGATGAACAGCGCCTCGAACATGATCGCGAAGTGGTACCAGAACGCCTGCAGGCCGCCGCCGAAGGCGCTGTGGAAGATCTGCGAGATGCCCAGCGCCAGGGTCGGCGCCCCGCCGGTGCGGGAGATGATCTCCTCCTCCACGGCCTGGGAGGTGGCGGTGAGGGTCTCCGGCGCGGTGGTGACGCCGATGCCGGCGAGGAACTGCGAGGCGGACTCGGCGGTGCCGCCGGTGGCGCCGGCCGGGGAGTTCATCGCGAAGTACACGCCCTGGTCGATGACGGAGGCGGCGATGAGGGCGCTGATGGCGACGAAGCTCTCCATGAGCATGCCGCCGTAGCCGATGAGGCGGACCTGGCGCTCCTTGGCGACCATCTTCGGGGTGGTGCCCGAGGCGATGAGGGCGTGGAACCCGGACAGGGCGCCGCAGGCGATGGTGATGAAGACGAACGGGAACAGCGAGCCGGCGAACACCGGCCCGTTCCCCTCGCGGGCGAAGGACGTCACCGCGTCGTTGGCCAGGACGGGCCGGGCGATGAGCAGGCTGACGGCCAGCAGGACGATGACGCCGACCTTCATGAACGTCGACAGGTAGTCGCGCGGGGTCAGCAGCAGCCACACCGGCAGCACGGAGGCGACGAACCCGTACGCCACCAGGGCCAGCACGAGCGTCTCCTTGCTCAGCGTCAGGCTGCCGGCCAGGCCGAGCTGCTCGACGTAGCCGCCGCCGACGATCGCGGCCAGCAGCAGCACGACGCCGATGCCGGTGGCCTCCAGGACGCGGCCGGGGCGCAGGTAGCGCAGGTACAGGCCCATGAAGAGGGCGATGGGGATCGTCAGGGCGATGGAGAACACGCCCCAGGGGGACTCGGCCAGGGCGTTGACGACGATGAGCGCCAGCACCGCCAGGATGATGATCATGATGGCGAACACGGCGACCAGGGCGGCGGCGCCGCCGACCGGGCCGATCTCCTCGCGCACCATCTGCCCCAGGCTCTTGCCGTCGCGGCGCATCGAGAAGAACAGCACCGTCAGGTCCTGCACGGCCCCGGCGAAGATCACGCCGACGACGATCCAGATCGTGCCGGGCAGGTAGCCCATCTGCGCGGCGAGCACGGGGCCGACCAGCGGCCCGGCGCCGGCGATGGCGGCGAAGTGGTGCCCGAACAGCACCCGCCGGTCGGTGACCTCGTAGTCCACGCCGTTGTGCAGGCGCTCGGCGGGGGTGGCGCGCGCGTCGTCCGCGCGCAGCACCCGGTACGTGAGGAACCGGGCGTAGAAGCGGTAGGCGATCGCGTACGAGGCCAGCGCGGCGAACAGGATCCACAGCGCGTTGACGGACTCCCCGCGCGCCAGCGCGAGCACCGTCCAGGCGGTGGCGCCGACCAGGGCCACCAGCGTCCAGACGAGGACCGAGCGCGGGCCCGGCCTCCTGCGGCGGCGGCTGGTGTCCTCGGGACTGGGCACGGCAGTGGACACGGCCGCCTCCTCGCGGTTCGTCCGGCTGGTTCGGCCCGATCATCACCGCACCGGTCGCGCCCTGTCACCCCGACGCGCCCACCGGTCCCGCCCTCCCCGGGGCGGGACCGGTGGGGCCTCAGCCGCGCAGGCCGGCGAGGAAGCCGTCGATCTTGGTGCGCAGCTCCTCGGCCAGGCGGGACAGGCCCGTGACGTCCTGCGCGCCGCCCCAGTTGCCGCCGCCGTCCACGGCGGCGCGCACGCCGTCCACCAGGCCGTTCATCTCGGCCACGGTGGAGCTGATGCCGGTGATCGCCTGCACGGCGCCCTGCGCCTGGGCGCGGATGCTGGCCACCTGCTGCGAGACCTGCTCGGTGGCGCGGCCGGTCTGGTCGGCCAGCTCCTTGACCTCGGCGGCCACGACCGCGAAGCCGCGCCCGGCCTCGCCGGCGCGGGCGGACTCGATGGTCGCGTTGAGGGCGAGCAGGCGGGTCTGGTCGGCGATGCTGTTGATGACGGAGACGACCTGCTGGATCTCCTCGGAGGCCTGGGTGAGCGCCTGCATGGTCACCGACGCCTGGTCCGCCTCGACGCTGGCGGCCGAGGCGGCCGTCGACAGGCCCTGCGCGGAGGCGCTGAGCTCGGTGGAGGCGGTGGCGACCTGCTGGGCGACGCCGAGGACGTCGGCCTCGAAGGTGTCGGCGAGGACCAGGCGCGAGTCGGCGGCGGCGGCGATGCTGCGCGCGTCGCGCTGCATGCTGGCGCGCCCGCCGTCGATGCTGGCGGCGCTGGCGCGGTAGGCGCCGCGCAGGCCGCCCAGCAGCAGGCGGCGGTGGTAGCGGCCCTCGGCGGCGGAGCTGAGGACCGCGCCGGCCTCGCGCACGAAGGCGTCGGAGACGTCCAGGGCCCGGTTGACGCTCTGCGCCACCGCGGCCAGCTCCGGCACGGCCTCCGAGCCGGGCACGCCGGCCACGCGCGCCTCGGAGTCGCCGGCGGCGGCGGCCTCGCACACGCGGGAGACCTGCTCGACCAGGGCCTTGTACAGGGCCAGCTCGGCGGCGTCGCCGCCGGTGGACCGGCCGGAGCGGCCGAAGAGGCCTCGCTTGGCGCTGGTGCTCATCTCAGGCCTCCACGTCGGGGATCAGGGACCACACGAACTCGTCGTAGTCGACGCCGCGCTCGGCCAGGCGGCGCTTCAGCAGGGCGCTGCCGGCCTCGGCGGCGGCGCGGCCGGAACCGGCGCGGGACTCCTCCGCGAGCAGCTCGCGGTACAGCGGCTTGATCGCCTCCACGCCGGCGGGGGCGGGGCGGCGGCGGCTGGAGTGGTAGCCGACGATCTTGCCGCTCGCGCCGAGGGAGGGCGTGACGTGCGCCAGCACCCAGTAGTTGGCGCCGTCGGCGGCGAGGTTGTTGACGTAGGCGAACAGCTCCTTGCCGGAGCCGACGGTGTCCCACAGCAGCTTGAAGACGGCGCGGGGCATGTCGGGGTGCCGGATGAGGTTGTGCGGCTGCCCGATGACCTCGTGCAGCTCGTAGGCGCCGACGCGGCAGAAGACGTCGTTGGCGTAGGTGATGATGCCGCGGGTGTCCGTCTTGGAGACGATCAGCTCGTCCGCCCCGAAGGTCCGCTCCTGACCGGTCGGGCGCACGGCCTGCCGGGCCGGGCGCGAGGTGCTCGTCGCGCTCGCCATGGTGACTCCCTCGCTCGGCAGCTCCCCTGTTCGGCTGCACCTCCCTAGCCATCGGCGCCACGGAGGGCTACTTGAGCGGGCGCCGCGCCCCTCGACCGGGGGACGGCGCCGGGTGCGCCGGGCGGGTCCGGGGCGTCCGGGGATCCCCCGCGGTCGTGGCAGGATCGCCCGGTGCGATTGGCTGAGCAGCTCGACGGCAAGCGCCTCCTCCTGACCGGTGTGACCGGCTTCATCGGCGAGGCGCTGCTGCAGCGGGTCCTGGTGGACCTGCCGGGGACGACCGTGGTCGCGCTGGTGCGGCCCAAGCCGGGCCAGAGCGGCGAGGACCGCATGCGCTCGCTGCTGCGGAAGGCGATCTTCACGGCGGCCGGGGACCCCGACGACCTGCTGAAGACGCGCGTGGAGGTCCTGGAGGGCGACCTGGCGGACGTGCCGGAGCTGCCCGGCGGGCTCGACGCCGTCGTGCACTGCGCCGGCGACGTCTCCTTCGACCCGCTGGTGCAGGACGCCTTCACCACCAACGTGCTGGGCACGAAGTCGCTGGTGGACCGGGTGCTGGCGGCCACCCGCCCCGAGCGGCCCGTGCACTACGTGCACGTGTCCACCGCCTACGTCGGCGGCCGCCGCCGCGGCGCGGTGCCCGAGCGGGCCGTGGACCACGAGGTGGACTGGCGCACCGAGCTGCAGCACGGCCTGCGCCTGGCCGAGCGCATCGAGGAGGACTCGCGCCTGGACGCGCAGCTGCGCGAGTTCCTGCGCGCCGCCGAGCGCGACCACGGCCGCGCCGGGCCGCTGACGGTGGCCGCCGACGCCGAGCGCCGCCGCGTGGAGTGGGTCGCCGAGCAGCAGAAGGCCGCCGGCAAGGAGCGCGCCCGCACCCTGGGCTGGACGGACTGCTACACGTTCACCAAGGCGATGGGCGAGCGCTTCGTCGAGGAGGTCGCCGCCCCGGTGGTGCCGACGACGATCCTGCGCCCGAGCATCGTGGAGTCCGCGCTGGTCCACCCGCACCCGGGCTGGATCGAGGGCTTCAAGATGGCCGAGCCGATCATCCTGGCCTACGGCAAGGGCGAGCTGACCGAGTTCCCCGCCGCCCCGGACTCCGTGCTCGACGTCGTGCCGATCGACCACGTCGTCAACGCGATCCTCAAGGCCGCCGCGACGCCGCCGCCGCTGTCGCGCCCGGCGTACTACCACGTCTCCTCCGGCGCCCGGAACCCGATCACGTTCCGCGAGCTGTACGAGCACGTGCGCGCCTACTTCACCGAGCACCCCTTCGACTCCTCCCCCGAGGTCATGCCGACCTGGCAGTTCCCGGGGCAGAACAAGGTCGAGCGCAAGGTCCGCGCCGGGGAGCTGCTGACCGGCGTCGGCAACCGCGCGCTGGCGCTGGCCCCGCGCTCGGAGCGGGTCCGCGCGGCCTCGCGCAAGCTCGACGCCGCCCGCCGCCAGGTGGAGTTCGCCCGCCGCTACATGGACCTGTACAAGGCGTACACGGAGGCGGAGCTGCGCTTCGTCGACGACAACACCCTGGCGCTGCACCGCTCGCTGGACCCCGCCGACGTGGAGCTGTGGGGCTTCGACACCGCGGTGGTGGACTGGAAGGCGTACTGGCGCGACACCCACTGCCCCAGCGTGACCGGGCAGATGCGCAAGTACGAGGAGATCCGCCGGCGCCGCAAGGCCGCCGAGGCCGCCTCCGGCCCGCGCGAGCTGCGGCCGGTGGCCGAGGGCGCCGCGCCGGTGCTGGCGGTGTTCGACCTGGCCGGCACGCTGCTGCCGGGCACCGTGGTGGACACCTACCTGACGCTGCGCCTGTCGCAGCTGGACGCGCCGGCGCGGGTGGCGGAGTTCGCGCGCGTGGTGCGGCACCTGCCGGGCTGGATCGCCGCCGAGCGCCGCGACCGCGGCAGCTTCCTGCGCTCGCTGTTCCGCGGCTACGCCGGCGTGGACCTGGACGCCCTGGAGGCGTACGTCGACGACGTCTTCGCGCCGCGGTTCCTGCAGCAGGTCTCCTCCGACGCGCTGCGGCGCATCCAGGCGCACCGCGAGGCCGGGCACCGCACGATCCTCATGACGGGCGACGTGCGCCTGGTGACGCGCCCGCTGGCGGGGCTGTTCGACGAGGTCGTGTGCACGGACCTGCAGGAGGAGGCCGGCCCCGGCGGGCACCGGCGCGCCACCGGGTTCCTCACCTCGCCCCCGCTGGTCGGGGAGTCGCGCGCGGCGTGGCTGCGCCGCTACGCGGAGGTGCAGGGCGCGGACCTGTCCGCCAGCTACGCCTACGCCGACTCGCACCCGGACCTGCCACTGCTGAGGGCCGTGGGCAACCCCACGGCCGTCTCCCCGGACGTGGCGCTGTTCCGGGTGGCGCGCGGCTCGCGCTGGCCGGTGGCGGACTGGGCGGCCTCCTCCCCCGCGCGGCGGCTGCGGGTGCCGCAGCAGGTGCTCGCCGGCACGGACTGACCCCGCCCGGCCGCCCGGCGGCGCGGTGCTGCCGGGCGGTCCGCGCGGGGCGTGGGAGGATGCCGGGGTGCGCCCGTCACGAACCCCGAACGCGCCCGGAGCCGTGCGCGAGGAGGTCCCCTCATGACGATGCTCGTGGGTGAGGACGGCCCCGGCCGGCTGGTCCGGGCCTTCCCGCTGGCCCGGCGCCGCCGCTCGGCGGGGTCGGCGGCCGGGGGCGGCGCGGGCGCGCCGGGCGGTCCCGGCGGCGGCGGCCCGCGCAAGGTCCACCGCAACGACTGGGTGCGCTCCCGGCCCGCCTCGGCGGTGCGCGCGGGGCTGCAGCGGGCGCTGCTGACCCCGCTGATGAGGGCCGAGGTGCGCATCGAGGTGCGCGGCGCGGAGGTGCTGGACGCCCTCGGCGGCCCGGCCGTGATCGTGGCGAACCACTCCTCGCACCTGGACACCCCGGTGCTGCTGGAGGCGCTGGGCCCGCGCCGCCGCCGGCGCGTGGCGGTGGCCGCGGCGGCGGACTACTTCTTCGACGTGTGGTGGCGCTCGGCCCCCTCGGGGCTGGTGATCGGCACCTTCCCGCTGGACCGGCGCGGCGGGCCGGGGGCCAACGCCTCCTCGCGGCTGCTGGCCGACGGCTGGAGCCTGGTGATCTTCCCCGAGGGCGGGCGCAGCTACACCGGCGAGATGCGCCCGTTCAAGAAGGGCGCGGCGTACCTGGCGCTGGAGGCCGGGGTGCCGGTGGTGCCGGTGGCGCTGCGGGGCACGTTCGAGGCGATGCCGCCGCGGCAGAACTGGCCCACGAAGGGCCGCCCGCGCATCGGCGTGACGTTCGGCGAGCCGCTGCACGGCAAGCCCGGCGAGCGCGCGGGGGACTTCACCCCGCGCATCGAGGAGGCCGTGGCCAAGCTGCTCGCCAACAGCTGAGCAGCCCGCCCCGCCGGGTCCGCCACGCCGTGCGCGGCCGTGAGGTTCGTCACACCGGCACGGGATCCACCGCACGGGGACGGGCTCCGCGGGGTCGCGGCGGCGACGTGGTGGTGTACGCCGGGCCTCCCTCTTGTTACGGTCGGCACGCTGCCGAAGCCTTTCGGGAGCCCGTCGCGAGGACCACGCCGAGTCCTGCCCACCGCGCGCCGGAACATGATCACCGGGCAGGAGCGGGGGACCCATGGTTCCTCGGACGTCCGTCGCGCTCCGGCGCGGTGGTGTCCTCGGGGTGAAGCCGCCCGCGGGCGGCCGGGTCAACAACCTTCGACCCGAACCCGACAGCTCACCTCGCAGGCGTTGGAGGTCTCGATGTCTGCGTCGTCCCGTCCTGCCCGCACGCCCGCGCGCCACCGCGCCCTGACCGCGCCGTCGCGCTTCGTGCGCCGCGGCCTGCTCGCCACCGCCGCCGCCGGCGCGGCCGGTGCCGCCCTCCTGGCCCCCGCCACCAGCGCCTCCGCGGCCCCGGTGTCCGAGTGGGACCGCCTCGCCCAGTGCGAGTCCGGCGGGCGCTGGAACATCAACACCGGCAACGGCTACTACGGCGGCCTGCAGTTCAGCCCGCGCACCTGGACCGGCTTCGGCGGCGGGCAGTTCGCCCCCCGCGCGGACCTGGCCACCCGCGAGCAGCAGATCGTCACCGCCGAGCGCGTGCTGGCCCGGCAGGGCTGGCGCGCCTGGCCGTCCTGCTCGCGCAAGCTGGGCCTGCGCGGCGCGGCCGACCCGGTGGGCATGGAGCAGGCGCTGCTGCACCCGGCCCCCGCGCCGGCTCCCGCCCCGGCCCCCGCGCCCGCCCCGGCCCCCGCGCCCGCCCCGGCCCCCGCGCCCGAGCCGGTCGTCCACGCGGCGCCCGCCCCGGCCGCGCGCACCTACGTGGTGCGCCCGGGCGACACCCTGTACCGCATCGCGGTGAACAACCGCGTCGCCGGCGGCTACCAGAACCTCTGGAACGCCAACCGCGCCCTCATCGGCGACAACCCGGCGCGCATCGTCGTGGGCACGGTCCTGGTCCTGCCCTGACCCCTCCCGCACCGCTCACCGCGGCCCCGGCGCACCCCGCGCCGGGGCCGCGGTGCGTGCGGCACGATCGGGGGGTGGACGTCCCCGCGGAGCTGAGCGTCGTGCACACCGCGGACCTGGGCGAGCGGCGGCGGCGCGAGCTGCGCGCCCTGCTCGACGCCGCGTTCGAGGGGCAGGCCACCGACGAGGACCTGCGCCACGCCCTGGGCGGCCTGCACGTGCTGGCGCTGGAGGGCGACCGGCTCGTCGGGCACGCCTCCCTCGTGCAGCGCCACCTGCTCGCCGGCAGGCGCCTCGTGCGCGCCGGCTACGTCGAGGCCGTCGCCGTGGACGCCGCGCACCGCCGGCGCGGCCTGGGCTCGGCGCTGATGGGCGTCGTGGAGGACCTCGCCGCCCGCGCCCACGAGGCCGCCTTCCTCAGCGCCTCCCCCGACGGGGCGCGGCTGTACCGCTCGCGCGGCTGGCGCGTGTGGCGCGGGCCCTCCGGCGTGCTGACCCCCGAGGGGGTGCGGGCCACCCCGGACGACGACGGCGGCCTGCACGTGCACGACCCGGCCGGCGCCCGGGACGTCACCGTGCCGCTGCTGGCCGACTGGCGCGAGGGCGACGTGTGGTGAGCCGAGCGCGCCGAGCGGTGCCGCTCCGGCCGGGCCGCCGCCGCGGCCGGGGAGCGGCGGGCCGTGCTGCTCGGCGGGGGCGCGCCGCGCGTCAGGGCCGCTGGTCGAAGACGTGCCGGCGCACCCAGGCGTGCACCGCCACGGCCGCCGCCGCGCCGACGTTGAGCGAGCGGGTGGAGCCGAACTGGGCGATCGCCAGCACGTCCGTGCAGCGCGCCACCGCCTCGTCCGTCAGGCCCGGGCCCTCCTGCCCGAACAGCAGCACGCACGCGCGCGGCAGGTCGTACGTCTCCAGCGGCACCGAGCCGTCGACGTTGTCGATCCCCACCAGCGGCAGGCCGCGCTGCGCGGCCCAGTCCGCCAGCGCGGCGACGTCGGCGTGGTGGTGCACGCTGAGGTAGCGGTCGGTGACCATGGCGCCGCGGCGGTTCCACCGCCTGCGGCCCACCACGTGGGCGCCGGCGGCGTTGACGGCGTTGGCGGTGCGCACCACGGAGCCGATGTTGGCGTCGTGCTGCCAGTTCTCGACGGCGACGTGCAGGGGGTTCCGCCGCGTGTCGAGGTCGGCGACGATGGCGGCGTTCGACCAGTACCGGTAGGCGTCGACGACGTTGCGGCGGTCGCCCTCGCGCAGCAGCTCGGGGTCGTAGCGGGGGTCGTCGGGCCAGGGCCCCTCCCAGGGGCCGACGCCCACGACGCGCTGCGGCTCGTGCGGCTCGCCCTGCTCGCCCGGGTCCCGCTGCTCGTGCGCGCCGCCCGGCGCGCGTCCCCCCTCGCTGACCGGCACCGGGCCATCCTGGCAGCCCCCGTCAGCCCGTCCCGCCGAGGAGCGCCCGTGCCCCGCCCCCGCCCGTTCGCCCAGGTCGACGTCTTCTCCGCGGTGCCGTACCGGGGCAACCCGGTGGCGGTGGTGCTGGACGCGCAGGGCCTGGAGACGGAGGCCATGCAGCGCTTCGCGGCGTGGACGAACCTGTCGGAGACCACGTTCGTGCTGCCGCCGCGGGACCCGGGGGCGGACTACCGGCTGCGGATCTTCACCCCCGGGGGCGAGCTGCCCTTCGCCGGGCACCCCACGCTGGGCTCCGCGCACGCCTGGCTGGGCGCCGGCGGCACCCCCCGCACGGCCGGGACGGTGGTGCAGGAGTGCGGGGCGGGCCTGGTGCCGGTGCGCGTCGACACCGCGGACGCGGACGGGGCGGAGGGCGCGGAGGGCGCGGAGGGCGTCGCGCTGAGCTTCCGCGCCCCGGACCTGGTGCGCAGCGGTCCGCTGGAGGAGGAGCTCGTGCAGCGCCTGGCCGGCGCGGCGGGCCTGCGGCGCGAGGACGTGCTGGACCACCAGTGGGTGGACAACGGTCCCGGCTGGGCGGCGCTGCGGCTGGCCTCGGCGCAGGCGGTGCTGGACGCGGAGGTGGACGCGCGCGCCCTGGGCGGGGTGCCGCTGGGGCTGGTGGGCGCCCACCCGCGCGGCGCGCCGCAGCAGGTGGAGGTGCGCGCCTTCGTGCCCGACCTGGGGGTGCCGGAGGACCCGGTGACCGGCAGCCTCAACGCGGGCCTGGCGCAGTGGCTGACCGGCACCGGGGTGCTGCCGCCGGACTACACCGCCGCGCAGGGCGCCCGGGTGGGCCGCGCCGGGGTGGTGCGGGTGCGCACGCTGGAGGGGCGGGTGTGGGTGGGCGGGCGCAGCACCACCTGTGTCGGGGGTGAGGTGCACCTTTGAGGGCGGGGGGCGGTTCAGCCGCCCCGCCCGGACGCCGATGCTCCTCACCAGCCCGTCCGTCCCAGGAGGTCCCCGTGTGCCGGCTCCTCGCCCTCGCCGCCCCGCGCCCCACCACGCTGGCGCAGGTGCTCGGCCCCGAGCAGCTCGCGGCCTTCCGCGGCCTGTCGGGCCTGCACGCCGACGGCTGGGGCACCGCCTGGCTGGAGGGCGGCGAGGTGCGCCGCGTGCGCGACGCCCTGCCGGTGCAGCGCTCCCGGCACGGCTCGACGGCGCTGGCGGAGCGGGCGAGCACCGCGCGCCTGGTGCACCTGCGGCTGGCGACCTCGGGCATGACGGTGGGGCACGACAACAGCCACCCCTTCCTGCACGAGGGCCTGGCCTTCGCCCACAACGGCTCGGTGCCCTCGGTGCCGCTGCTGGAGTCGATGGTGGGCGCCCGGCACCTGGCGGACGTGCGCGGCACCACCGACAGCGAGCGGATCTTCGCGCTGGTTCGCCGGCACGCCGACGACGGCGCCGACCTGACCGGCGCGGCCGCGGCGGCGACGCTGCAGCTGCGCGAGGCGTTCCCCGCCGCGAGCCTGAACGCGGTGCTGCTCAGCGCGGACGAGCTGGTGGTGGTGCACGCCAGCGAGGCGGCGCCGGTGCCGATGGAGGACCTGCTGGCCGGCGGCCTGGCGCCGGCGGACCTGCCCCTGGACCACGCCGAGGCGTACTACCGGATGAGCTGGCTGCGCCGCCCGGACGGGGCGGTGGTGTTCACCTCCGCCGGCATCGACACCACGGGCTGGACGCCGCTGCCGCCGGCCTCGGTCACGACGGTGCGCCTGGACACCCTGGAGGTGCGCACGCGCGAGCTGGCCGGGGGGGGGGGGGGGGGGGGGGGGGGGGGGGGGGGGGGGGGGGGGGGGGGGGGGGGGGGCGGGGGGGGGGGGCGGCGGCGGCGGGGGCGGGGGGGACCGCGGCACCCG
>NZ_JBJLSG010000080.1:0-22960 GCF_050871925.1 Kineococcus gurbantunggutensis | reverse complement strand
GGCGCCCGCGGGCGCCGGGCCGCACGCCTCAGGAGATGCTCCGCCCCTGCGCGTCCGGCACGCCGGAGTGGCGCAGGAAGTACGTGGTGAGCTGGTCGCGCCACTCCCGCGCGCTGCGCACCTGCTCCTGCAGCCGCTCGCGCACCCGCGCCCAGGTCCGCTCCTCGACGCGGCCGCGCGCGCCCTCCCACAGCTCCACGAGCTCCTCCGCCGCCCGCGCTCCGCGGAAGTGCGTGTCGTACACGTGCTGCACGACCGTCGAGCCGCTGGAGAGGACGTGGCCGTAGGGCACGTGGTGGAAGAAGAGCAGCAGCTCGTCCGGGCACGTCTCGAGCGACTCGTACACCTCGCGCCACGGAGCGGGGTACTGGCCGGTGAAACCGGTGCCCGTCGCGCGCGTGCGGTCCACCCCGATGCCGTCGCGGTCGGCGAAGTGGTACGTGCCCCACGGGGTGTACTCGTACCCGTCCACGTCCGGGCCGTAGTGGTGCCCGGGCCGCACCATGAACCCCACGCCCAGCGGGGCGGTGTAGTCCTCGTAGGTCCGCCACGAGCCGTCCATCACCCGGTGCAGCAGCTGCGCGAGCACCTCGTCCGGCCCGAACGTCAGGTGGATCCACTCGTCGAGGACCGCCAGCGGGTCCAGCTCGGGGTCCCAGGCCAGGCGGCCCAGGGCGTAGAGGTTCGCCTGCGCCAGCGGGTGCCCCGTCCAGAACTCGTCGTCGCCGGCGTTGGAGACCGCCACCACCCCGCCCGAGCGGGCGCCGGGACCGCGCCCGGCCGCCACGTCGGCGACGGTGGCGCCCCCCTCGCCCCACAGCGGGAACCGCAGGACCTCCGACCACAGCGGCCCGAGGTAGCACACGTGCTTCTGCTGGCCGGTGTACTCCTGCGTCACCTGCAGCTCCACCGCCAGGCGCGTGCGCGGCATCGCGGCGATCACCGGGGACACCGGCTCGCGCACCTGGAAGTCCATCGGACCGTGCTTGACCTGCAGCACGACCGCGTCGTCGAAGCGGCCGTCCAGCGGCGAGAAGTGGTCGTGCGCGGCGCGGGCGCGGTCGGTGGAGCGGTCCCGCCAGTCCTGGCGGTGGTCGTAGACGAACGCCCGCCAGAACACCGTGCCCCCGTGCGGGGCCACCGCGCGCGCCAGCAGGTTCGCCCCGTCGGCGTGGTCCCGGCCGTACGCGAACGGCCCCGGCTGCCCCTCGGAGTCGGCCTTGACGACGAACCCGCCGAAGTCGGGGATCCGCGCCCACACCCGTGCCGCGGCCTCGGCCCACCACCGCTGCACCCGCGCGTCCAGGGGGTCGGCGGTGTCCAGGCCGCCCACGGTCACCGGTGCGGCGAACGAGACGGACAGGTGCGTGCGGATCGCGTGGCGCCGGAACACCTCCGCCAGGCGGGCGACGTCCTCGAGGCCGTCGGTGAGCAGGCGCGCCTCGGCCGCGTGCACGTTGACGTTGTTCACCGCGATCCGGTTCACGCCCGTCGAGGCCAGCAGGCGCGCGTACCCCTCGACGCGGGACAGGTCCTCGCGCAGGCGCCCCCCGGACCAGAACAGCGACCCGCCGGAGTAGCCCCGCTCCACCTGACCCATCACGGGGTGCGGCACCACGTTGTCCCAGTGGTCGAGCATGCGGATCGCCTGCACGGGCTCGTGCACCTCGTCGACGACCTCCTCCCCGGCGGGCGCGGACGGGCGGCGCAGCAGCGCGTGCAGCCCGTACAGCAGACCGGCGCCGGTGCGCGCGACGACGACGGTGGTCGCGGCGGTGCGCACGAGGCGGAAACCCTCCGCGGCCAGCTGCGGACCGCCCTCCGCGGCCACCCGCACCGCCGGCGGCCCCTCCGCCCCGGCCCACAGCGCCACCCCCGCGGCGGTGGCGAGCACGACGGAGGGTGGCCCGGCGGGGTCCGGTTCGCGCAGCAACCGCCCGCCGTGGCGGGAGGTGGCGAGCTCCAGCTCCGCCGCGACGGTGCCCAGCACGGGGTCCTCCTCGAGGCCGGGCGCGAGCAGCAGCACCGTCCCGGAGCCGAGCGGGGCCAGGGCCGCGTCGGGCAGCCAGGCGGGGGAGACGTGCGTCGTCATGGTGGACCTTCGTCGTCGGAGGCGTCGGGGGAGCGGGCGCGTCGGCGGTTCCGGCGGGGTCCTCGGGAACCCGCGGGGTTCCACCGCGCCCGCCGGCGCAGCGCGCTCCTCGACCCTACGAGAGCACCGCCGGGGCCGCAATCACCGCCGCGACCGCTGCGGCGTCCCCGTGGGGGTTCCACGGGGTTCCGCGGGGTTCCTCGGGGTTCCTCGGGGGTTCCTCGGGGTTCGCGCGTTAGGGTCGCCCCGGGGGTTCCGGACGGCCGGGGTCCCGGGTTCCCGGGAGGTGGGTGCGGTGCGTCCGGTCGCTGCGGTCGTCGGCGGGTTCCGGTGGTGCGCGTGAGCGCGCACTGGGTCCACACCTGGGCGTCGGCGCAGCAGCGCGCCCAGCCCGCCGACCTGCCGCCCGCGCGCGGTGCGGGCTGGGCGCTGGCGGGGGCGACGCTGCGCCAGACGGTGCGCTGCTCCCTCGGCGGCCCCCGCGTCCGGCTGCGGGTGTCCAACGCGTTCGGCGACGCGCCGCTGACCGTGGTGCGCGCCGGCCTCGCCGTGCCGGACGGCGGGCGAGCCGGTGCCCGCGCGGTGGCGGGCACCCCGCTGCCGGTGACGTTCGCCGGGCGCCCCGGCACCGACGTCCCGCCCGGCGCGCTCGTCGTCTCCGACCCCGTGGAGCTGCCCGTCGCGGCCGGCGAGCACCTCAGCGCCACCCTCGCGTTCGCCGCCGGCACCGACCCGGGCGGCACGACGACCCACCCGGGTTCCCGCACGACGTCGCACGTGGTGCCCGGTGACCGGGTCCACGAGCCCGACCTGCCCGGTGCCGCGCCGGTCGAGCACTGGTACGTCCTCAGCGGCCTGGAGGTGCCCGCCGGGCGGGACGCGGGCGCGGTGGTGCTGCTGGGCGACTCCCTCACCGACGGGCGCGGCTCCACGACCGACGGGGCCGACCGGTGGTCCGACCGGCTGCTGGAGCGCCTGCTCGCCGCGGGCGCGGGCGGCACCGCCGTGCTCAACCAGGGGATCGGCGGCAACCGGGTGCTGAGCGACGGCGTGGGGCCCTCGGCGCTGGCCCGCCTCGACCGCGACGTCCTCGCCCTCGGCGCGGTGCGCACCCTCGTCGTCCTCGAGGGCGTCAACGACCTCGGCACCGCCGCGGCGACGCCGGACGCCCAGCGCGCCGCGGCCGCCGGCCTGCTCGACGGCTACCGGCAGATCGCGCTGCGCTGCGCGGCGCGCGGCGTCCGCGCGCTCGGCGCGACGCTGCTGCCGTTCGGCGGTCACGACGGCTACGACGACCCCGGCGGCCTGCGCGAGGCGGCCCGGCAGCGGGTCAACGCCCACCTGCGCGCCGGCGGCCCCTTCGACGCCCTCGTCGACCTCGACGCCGCCCTGCGGGACCCCGCCCGCCCGTCGCGGCTGCGCGCGGACGTCGACGGCGGCGACCACCTGCACCTGTCGCCGGCCGGGTACGCCGCGCTCGCCGCCGCCGTGCCGCTGGACCTGCTCGCCGCCGGGGCCGCGCCGCCCGCGGTGCGGTGAGGGACCGCCCGTCACGGTCCCGCCGGCACCCCGGTGCCCGTGCGGGCTGCCGGGGCGCCGGCGCTCACCAGCGCGCGGTGTTCGGCGAGAACGACGGGTCCACGGTGCGCATGTACCCGGTGTCGTCGCGCTCGCGCAGCCCGCAGCGCAGGTACTGCTCGTGCAGGCGCCCCAGCGCGTCGGGGTCGATCTGCACGCCCAGCCCGGGTGCGGTGGGCACCCGCACCGCGCCGTCGGCGAAACCCAGCACCCCGGGCACCACGACGTCGTCCTCGGGGCGCTTCCACGGCCAGTGCGTGTCGCACGCGTAGTCCAGGTTCGGGGTGGCCGCGGCCAGGTGCGTCATCGCGGCCAGGGAGATGCCCAGGTGGGAGTTGGAGTGCATCGACAGCCCCATGCCGAACACCTCGCAGATGCGCGCGAGGTCCTGCGAGCGGCGCAGCCCGCCCCAGAAGTGGTGGTCGGACAGGACGACCTGCACGGCGTCGGCGCGCACCGCCGGGGCGAGGTGGTCGAAGGCGACCACGCACATGTTCGTCGCCAGCGGCACCTCGGTGCGCCGGTGCACCTGCGCCATGCCCTCGATGCTGGGCGTGGGGTCCTCCAGGTACTCCACGACGCCTTCAAGGGCCTGCGCCACGCGCACGGAGGTGTCCACGGTCCAGGCCGCGTTGGGGTCCAGGCGCAGCGGCAGGTCGGGGAACTCCGCGCGCAGCGCCCGGACCGCCTCGACCTCCTGCTCGGGGGGGAACACCCCGCCCTTGAGCTTGACGGCGGTGAAGCCGTACTCCTCGACCATGCGCCGCGCCTGGCGCACCAGGCCGGCGGGGTCCAGGGCCTCGCCCCAGTCGTCGTCCTGGTCCAGGTGGTCGCCGTGCCCGCGGGTGCCCGGGTGCGCGGCCCACTTGTAGAACAGGTACGCGCTGTAGGGCACGGCCTCGCGCACCGCGCCTCCCAGCAGGTCGCTGACCGGGCGCCCCAGCAGCTTGCCCTGCACGTCCAGGGCGGCGACCTCGAAGGGGGAGAGCACGCGGTTCAGGGTGCTGGAGGTGGTGACCTGCCCGCCCATGCCGTGCCCGCCGGTGCTGGTGTCGCGCGCCAGGGTGGCGGCCACGCGCGCGGCCATCGCGTTCAGGTCGAACACGTCCGCGCCGACCAGGTCCGCGGCCGCGGCGCGCACCCGCGCCAGGTGCACGGCGTCGCCGTAGGTCTCGCCCAGGCCGGTGCCGTCCTCGGTGTGGACCTGCACGACGGTGCGCAGCGCGAAGGGTTCGTGGACGCCGACGTTGTTCAGCAGGGGCAGGTCGCGGAACGCCACGGGCGTGACCTCGACGCTCGTGATCCGGTTGCGCGGGCCCCCGCGCGCGGTCCCGGCGGTGGTGGTCGTGGAGGTGGCGCTGGTCATGACATCCCTCTTCCTGCGTGGTGCTGCACCGTCACCGGCCCGGTCCGTGCCGGCCGCGCCGTCGGTGCCGTCCCGGTACCCGGCGCAGGCGGTCCCGGCGTCGGGTGACCGTCGCCGGCACGGGCGGTCGGGCCGTGCGGGCGGCCTGCGGCAGTCTTCCGCACGCGGCGGGCGTCAGTCGACCCCGTGCGGTCGCGGCGGGTCCCGCCGGCGCCTGCGCCGCACGTGGCAGGTGACGGCCGTGCCGACGGCCGCGGCGGTCATCGCGGCGACGACGACGGCGATCGGCAGGGTCGCGATCAGGGCGGAACCGCCGGGCAGCAGCAGCGCCGAGGACCAGGCGGCCACGGTGGTCGCCAGCGGTCCGGGGCGGCGCGCGGCGCCCGCGGGACGGGGGCGGTGGGCGGGGGCTGCGGTGCTGGGCAGCGGGGTTCCTGTTCCACTGGTGGCCACGCTGGTGGCCGAGGTGAGCGGGTTCCGCCAGCATGTGCTATCGACTGTCAGCTGACAACCGTAAGGCGGTGTGTGCGGGTGGAGGGAGCGACCGGTGCGCTGGACGGGACGAGGACCTCGCCGCGGTGCGTGCACCTCGTGGGGTCCTTGCCGCAGTTCCACGACGCCGAGCAGGCCCTGGCCTGGCAGGTGCACGAGCTCTCGGGGCGGGTGCGCCGCCTCACCGGCGGGGAGACCGGGGACCGCTCGCGGTGGATCGTGCCGATCGTGCAGCGCCTGGCGGGGCAGCCGGTGCTGCGGCGCACGCGCTCGGGGGAGTGGTCCGGCTACGACGACGTCGACCGCTTCGCGCTGCGCCGCGGCCGGCGCCTGCTCCCGCAGCACCTGGACCTGCGCATCGCGCAGAACGCCGAGGAGGAGCTGCGGGTGTTGTCGGGCCTGCAGCACCCGGCCACGCCGGACCTGCCGCTGCAGGTGTGTGTCCCGGGCCACCTGGACGTGGCGCTGTTCGCCTTCGGCCTGGTGGCCGTGCCGCGCACGGCCGGCGCCGTGCGCCGCGCGCTGGGCCGGGAGATCGCCGCGACGTTCGCCCGCGCCGGCCGCGCGGTCGTCTTCCAGCTCGAGCTGCCCGCCGAGCTCGTGGCGCTCGCCGCCGCGCCGGCCCCGCTGCGCGGCGCGCTGGCGCGGGTGCTGGCCCGCCCGGTGCTGCGCCAGGTCGCCGAGGCGCCGGCGGGCACCCGTTTCGGGGTGCACCTGTGCCTGGGGGACCTGGGGCACCGCGCCCTGCGGCAGCTGACCAGCACGGCGCCCCTGGTCTGCCTGACCGCCGCGCTGGTGCGGGCCTGGCCGGCCGGGCGCAGCCTGGAGTTCGTGCACCTGCCGCTGTCCGGCGGGGAGGCGCCCCCGCCGGTGGACCCGGCCTTCCACGCCCCGCTGCGGGCCCTGCGCGGGCTCGTTCCCGAGCACGTGCAGCTGGTCGCCGGCCTGGTCCACGAGGAGCAGGCGGAGCAGGACCAGGACCGGGTCCTCGCCGTCGTCGAGGAGGTGCTGGGCAGGCGCGTGGACGTGGCGACCTCGTGCGGGCTGGGGCGGCGTTCACCGGCCGCGGCGGCGGCCGCGGTGCGGGCGAGCCTGCGCCTGCTCGACCGGTGAGCCCGCGCCGCGTCTCAGCGCAGTTCCCGCGCCAGCCAGTCCCCCAGCACCCTGGCGCTCGCGTCGACCCGCTGCGGCCAGTCCAGCGACTCCGCGTCCGCCTGGTCGCTGACGTGCTTGACCAGGCGGCACTCGACGCCGGCTCGTCGAGCCGCCCACGCCACGGCGAAACCCTCCATGTCCACCACGTCGGCCCTGCGCGCCAAGCGCTCGCGCAGCGCGGCGTCCGTGACGAAGGTGTCACCGGTGGCCAGGACGGACCCGTCTCCCCCGGCCAGCTCGATCTCGGTGGTGACCGGGTACCCCATGGCGGCCAGGACGTCGCCGCTCAGCTCGTGGTCGACGACCCTGGAGGGCAGCAGCAGCCCCGAGCGGCCCGGGCGCAGCGCCCCCACCGTCCCCACGTTCACGACCACCTCGACGCCCGGGCGCCGCGCCAGCTCCCCGGCCACGGCGCAGGACGCGGACACCTTGCCGATGCCGGTGATGAGCACCGCCAGGCCGGCGGGCACGTGCGCGGCCTCCGCCTCGGTGGCGGCGACGACGAGCACGTCCGGTGCCACGACCGGTGTCACGACAGGCCCTCCAGGTCCTCGGGTCCAGCAGGTGTCCAGCCGCCGTCAATGTACGGCCGGCACCGCCGGCACCGGGTGTGCGGGTGCTCCAGCACGTGCTGCCCGTCCAGCCGCCGGTGCACCCGTCGGGGGATGCCGGGGCCCCGGCCTGCTGCTGGAGGATGACGCGGAACCGGTTCGTGGGCACGATGTGCTCGAGGCGCGCACGACCCAGTCTGTCCTCGTGAACACCGGCACCCCCTCGCGCCCCGTCCCGGTGAGCCCCGTCCCGGCAGGACCCGGAGCCCGGCTGCTGGACCGGTACCGCGGGCCCGTGCGGTCCTGGCCCCTGCTGCGCTTCGTGCTGGCCGGTCTGGCCGGCAACGGTGCCCACGCGCTCGTCTTCCTGCTGCTGGGTGCCGCCACGGCGCTGCCCGTGGCGGTGGTGAACGTGGTCGCCGCGGTGCTCTCCACCCTGCTGACCAACGAGCTGCACCGCCGCTTCACCTTCCGCCGGGCCGCGCGCACCCCCTGGTTCACGGGGCACGGTGTCGGTGGTGCCACGGCGGTGGCCGGGCTGGTGCTGAGCACCGCGGCCGTGACGGCCTGGCACCACCTCGTGCCCGGCGCCGGCCCGGTCAGCGGACTGCTCGTCGTCCACGTCGTGACCGCTCTGGTCGGCCTGAGCAACTTCGTGCTGCTGCGTGCGGTGCTGCGCGCCCCGGTGCGGTCCGCGGGGCCGGAGGGGAGCGCGACCGCGGGGGCCGCGCCCCGGCCCCGGGGCGGGTCAGTCGCCGGGTGCGCCGGGGGTGGCGGTGCCGGGGTGGGTGTAGAGGCAGAAGGGGTGCCCGGCGGGGTCGGCCAGGACGTACAGGGGTTCCTCGGGTTCGTCGGTGCGGTGCAGCAGCAGCCTGGCGCCCAGCTCCTCCGCGCGCCGGCGCTGGGCGTCGAGGTCGTCGGGGTCCTCGACGTAGAAGCACAGGTGCATCTGCATCGGCACGTCCGGTGAGGGCCAGGTGGTGCGGTGCAGGGTTTCGACGCGCTGGAACGCCAGGAGCCGCTGGCCCTGGGCGGTGAGCAGGACGAGCCAGTCGGGGTCGTCGGCGCGGTCGTCCCGGGCGTCCCCGCTCTCGTCGGCGGTGCGGGGCGGCTCGTCGCCGGGGCGGTAGGTCAGGCCCAGCAGCCGGCGGTAGAACTCGGCCAGCTGACGGGCGTCGGTGGCGTCCAGGACGGTGTTGACCAGGCGCGGGTAGCTGTGCACGTCGTCTCCTCCCGGGGATCGGGTGTGGTGCGGGCGCAGGTCGTCGCAGCGGTGCGCCGCGCTCGGCGGGGCGTGTTCGCGTCCCGGGTCCTCGACGTGAGCGTGCAGCACGGCCTGCCCGGGCGCACCCGCACCGGCTGACCCGGACGCGACCGGCGAGCTCGGCGCCCGCGTCGTGCGTCCTCAGGCGGGCGAGGGTGCGGGAGTGCGCGCAGGGGGTGGCGCGGGCAGGACCGCGGGCCGGGTGCGGAAGGTCGCCCGGTAGGCGGCGGGGGTGGTGCCCACGGTGCGCGTGAAGTTGCGGCGCAGGCTCTCGCTGCTGCCCAGCCCGACCGCGGCGGCGAC
Source organism: Kineococcus gurbantunggutensis (assembly GCF_050871925.1). Taxonomy (NCBI): domain Bacteria; kingdom Bacillati; phylum Actinomycetota; class Actinomycetes; order Kineosporiales; family Kineosporiaceae; genus Kineococcus; species Kineococcus gurbantunggutensis. The sequence continues at coordinate 14,159 of NZ_JBJLSG010000080.1, read as the reverse complement.
CTGGGCGACGGGGAAGTCGGTGCCCTCCAGCAGGACCTTGGCCTGCCGGACGCGCTCGGCGGTGATCCAGTCGAACACGCTCACCCCGGTCGCGGCCCGGAAGCGGCGCGCCAGGTGCCGTTCGCTGAGGTGCTCGCGGCGGGCCAGCGAGGCCAGCGTGTGGGGCTCGGCGATGTTCTCCCGGATCCAGGACAGCAGCGCCTGCACGTCGGCCCCGCCCGGGCCGCGCTCGTCGGTGCGCAGGCGGTGCTCGACGAACTGCGACTGCCCACCGGGGCGGTGCGGGGCGCTGATGAGGACGCGGCTCAGGTCGTTGGCGTAGGCGTGCCCGAGGTCCAGGGCGAGCAGGTGCAGCGCCAGGTCGGTGGCCGAGAAGATGCCGCCGGAGGTGTGCACCGGGCCGTCGTCGACCCACAGCCGTTCCGCGGCCAGCCGGGCCCGGGGGAACGCCGCGCGGAACTCGCGCGCCAGCAGCCAGTGCGTGGTGGCCGTCCTGCCGTCGAGCACCCCCGCCGCGCCGAGCACGAACGCTCCGCTGCAGAAGGAGACCATGCGCGCTCCCGCGCGGTGCGCGGCGGCGACGGCCGAACACAACCGCCGCGAGCGCCCGGCCAGCGGTTCCTCCACGCCGGGGACCATGACGGTGTCCGCGCTCAGCACCGTCTCCAGGGGAGCCAGCGGTCCGGGGTCCACCCCGGAGGGCAGCACGTGCTGGTCGCCCTCACCGACCAGCACCAGTTCGTAGGGGTTCTCCACGTCACCGGTGAGGGCCGCCAGCGAGGGCACGCGCCGGCCGAAGACCTGCTGCGCGACGGCCAGTTCGAGCGTGACGGTGTCGGGCAGCACCACCAGCGCGATGACGTGCTTGGCGCGACCGCGGCTGGTCGCGGGGAACTTGCTCGGTCGCACCAGGACTCCCTCCCACCGGGTGCCGGCGACTGCCTCCGCCGCCCGCCCGGGGCTCCCGGTGCGCCCGGGGGCGCTCCGGGCGTCGGTCGGACGTGGCCGGATGTGTGGGCATCGTGGCAGGACGCGTGGGATCCGCCAAGGCCCGCGGCGCCAAGGTGGGGCCGTCGGGCTGCCACCACCAGCAGCCACCACGGGCGGCCCCGGGCGGCCCCGGTCACGGGAGGACGACGATGAGCAGCCAGGACCCGCGCAGCACCCCGACCGCGGCGGACCTCGACTTCGCCGCGGCGGCGAACGCCTCGGGCCGCACGCCCGTGCTCTTCGTGCACGGCTTGTGGTTGCACGCCGCCAGCTGGCAGCCGTGGGTGCGGCTGTTCGAGTCCGTCGGCTACGCCGCGCACGCCCCCGGCTGGCCCGGCGACGGCGCCACGGTCGCCCAGACCCGCGCGCACCCCGAGCGGCTGGCCGGAGTGGGCATCGAGGCGGTCAGCGAGCACCTCCGCCGCCTGATCGGCGCCCTGGAGGACGCTCCGGTCCTCGTCGGGCACTCCTTCGGCGGCCTGGTGGTGCAGAAGCTGCTCGGGGAGGGGCTCGCGCGCGCCGCCGTGGCCGTCGACCCCGCGCAGATGCGCGGGGTGCTGCACCTGCCGCTGGTGCAGCTGCGCAACGCCCTGCCGGTGCTGGCGAACCCGGCCCGCTTCAGCGGCACCGACGAGCAGTCGCCCGAGCGCTTCGCGCGCGCCTTCGCCAACGCGGTGCCGCGCGCCGAGTCCGACGACCTCCACGCGCGCTGGAGCATCCCCGCGCCGGGCCGGCCGCTGTTCGAGGCGGCGCTGGCCAACGTGCTGGTGTCGACGCCGGCCGCCGTGCGCACCGGCGCCGAGCGCGGGCCGCTGCTGATCGTCGGCGGCGGGCGGGACCGCACGGTCCCCGCGCTCACCACCCGCGCCATCGCCCGGCGCTACCGCGACGGCTCCAGCACCACCGAGTACCACGAGTTCGCCGACAGGGGCCACTCGCTCGTCGTGGACTCCGGCTGGCGCGAGGTCGCCGAGCACGCCCTGCGGTGGCTCACCTCCGTGGGGCACCCCGCCGCCGTGGGCCCGGCTCCACGGCGTGCCGGTTGACCCGCCCCCTGCGGGGCCGGCGCCGCCGCGGTGGGCGAGGCGTCAGAGGGACTGCCCCCCGGAGAGCTCGATGCGGGTGCCGTTGGCCCAGCGCAGCGCGTCGGACAGCAGCGCCGGCACGGCGGCGCCGATGTCGTCCGGCTCACCGACCCGCCCCAGGGCGGTGGCACCGGCCACGGCGCGGTTGAGCTCGGCGTCGTCGCGCACCGCGCCGCCGCCGAAGTCGGTGGCGACCGCTCCGGGCACCAGGGTGTTGACGCGGATGCCCCTCTCGCCCAGCTCGGCGGCCTGGTAGCGGGTCAGGGTTTCCACCGCGCCCTTGGCCGCGGCGTAGGCGGCGTAGCCGGGTGTGGTGAAGCGGGCCAGGCCGGAGGAGACGTTGAGGACCCTTCCACCGCTGGTCATCAGCGGCAGCAGCGCCTGGGTGAGCAGGAACGGTGCGCTCACGTGCACGCGCAGCATCTCCTCCAGCTGCTGCGCGCTCGTCCGCGTGTACGGCGCGCAGGTGCCGTAGCCGGCGAAGTGGACGACGGCGTGCAGGTGCTGCGCGCCCGCAGCGGCCAGGGCGTCGGCGACGGCGGCGGCGAAGGCCTCGAAGGTCGACGCCTCGGCGACGTCGAGCTGCAGGGCCACGGCGGGGACCCCGAGGGCGGTGACCTCGGCGACCACGGCGTCGGCTCCGGCCCGGTTCGAGCGGTAGGTGCCGATGACGCCGGTGCCCGCCCGGGCGAGGTGGCGGGCCGCGCTGCGGCCCAGGCCGCGGCTGGCGCCGGTGATCAGGGCGATCTGCTGAGGAGCCACGGGGAGTACCTCTCGGTCGGTGCTGTCGGTCGGTGCCGGTCCTCCGGCACCGCTCGTCCAGCGCTGGTCGCTGGAGCGCTCGACCAGCGTCGACCCGCACCGCTCGCCCGGGGACGTACGGCCGGTCCCCGGACCGGCTGTCCGGGGACGGCGGCGCGCGCGACGGCCACACTGGCCGGCATGACCCACGGGGACCGGCAGGAGCTGGCCGCCTTCCTGCGCCACCGCCGCGAGCAGCTGCAGCCCGCCGACGTCGGCCTGGTCGCCGGTGGCCGGCGCCGGGCGGCGGGCCTGCGCCGCGACGAGGTGGCGCTGCTGGCCGCCATCTCCACCGACTACTACGAGCGCATCGAGCAGGCCCGCGGAGCGCGGCCCTCACCGGAGGTGCTGGGTGCGGTGGCGCGGGCGCTGCGCCTGACCGTCGAGGAGCGCGACCACGTCTACCGCCTCGCCGGGCAGGAGCCCCCGCCGCGGCACCGCTCCCAGGGGTGGGCCGACGCCGGCTTGATGTGCGTGCTCGACGCCCTCGCCCCGACGGTCCCGGCGCTGATCACCGACGACCTGAGCGTCGTCGTCGCCCAGAACCCGCTCAACGTCGCGCTGCTGGGCCCGCTGGCCACCGGGAGCGGTCTGCGCCGCGCCTTCGTCCACCGCTGGTTCACCGACCCCGACCTGCGCTCGCGCTACGCGCCCGAGCAGCACGAGCAGCTCGGCCGCGAGTACGTCGCGGACCTGCGCCGGGTCAGCGGCGCCCGCGCGGGCGAGGCGGACGTGCGCGCGCTCGTCGACGCCCTGAGCGCGGCGAGCGCGGAGTTCCGCCGGATCTGGGCGCTGCAGGAGGTGGCGCTGCGGCGCACGACCCGCAAGGTGCTGCAGCACCCGCAGGTCGGGCGCTTGGAGCTGCAGTGCGACGTCGTGCTCAGCCCGCCGTCCGGGCAGAGCCTGGTGCTCTTCCGCCCGCAGCCGGGCACGGGCACCGCCGACCGCCTGGAGCTGCTGCGCGTCGTCGGGACGCAGGACCTCGCACCGGCGCCGCGGTGACGCGCGTCGCGGGGTGGCGCAGCCGATCGACCCGCGAACCGGTGCCGCCGGCTGCGGCCGGCCGCTGCCGGTGGCACCGTGGGGCGGGTGAGCACCGCCTCCGGCCGTCCCGCTTCGCGCCGCGACCCCCTCCTGCCGGCCCTGGTGGGGGTGCCGGTGGTGGGGGCGGTGGCGACGCTGGCGGTGCAGCTGCACCTGGCGAGCTGGGACGTCCTGGCCGAGGAGGTCGGCGTGGCGCTGTTCGCGCTGCTGGCCTGCGGGTGGGCGCTGCTGCCGTTCGCCGCGGCCGTCGTGGTGGGTGTGTGCGTGCACCGGCACTGGCGCGGCGGCAGCGCTGCGGCGCTGGTGGGAGCCGTGCTGCTGGTGGCCTTCACCGCGTGGCTGCTGTGGAGCGTGCTGACCGACGAGTCCTCCACCGCGGTGCTCGGTCTGCTGTTCGCGCCGTTCGTGCAGGGTGCTGTGGTCGGGGTGACGATGGCGGCTTCCGTCGCCGTGGCGGGGCTGCGGCGCCGCCGGGCGGCGCGAGCCGGTGAGCGCCTGCGCCGGTGAGCGCCTGCGCCGGTGAGCGCCTGCGACGCCGGGGTGCGCGGGCAGCCGCGGTGATCGCGGTCGGCGGGCCGTGCTCAGTGCTGGGCCCCGGCCGGTGCCGCCCCGCGGCGGGGTCCCCGGGGACGCGCTGTGCTCCTGCTGCCCGTCGCCACCGACCGCGCCCAGGGAGGTGGCGCCCAACGAGGTGGCGCCCGAGGCTCTGGCCGCACCGCCGGCGGTCGTCATGTCGCGCGGCCGGCAGGATCAGCGAGCTCGCCGGGGGCGCGGGTTCCGCGTCCTCGCAGCAGGGTTGGTCGCTGCCTGGCGCGGACGGCGCGGTCCAGGGGGACGCGTCCGACCAGGGCGGGCAGGACACCGGCAGCGGTGATGGCGACCGGACCCCAGCCGGTGCGCAGCGCGGCGACGGCCAGCAGTCCGGTGACCAGGCTGATGCAGTTGAAACCCACGGCGGCGACGTAGCCCGCGGACGTGCCCTCGCCGCGGGCCGGGCGGTGCTGCCAGGCGCGGACGCTGCGCCAGCTCATCACCAGCGACAGGACGAGCAGGGCCGAGAACACCACGTCCAGGACGGCGGTGCCGCCTGCCCGCCCGACCCACAGGGCTCCGGCCAGGGTGGCGCTCATCAGCACGGTCCCCACCGCGTGCACCCCGACGAGGGCGGGGTACCGCAACGCGGCCAGGCCCGCGGCCAGGGCCACGGTGGCGGCGGCGGCGTGGACGAGGATCAGGATCGCGTGCATCGGGTGGCCTTCCGGGGGCGGTCGGGTGGTGGGGCGCACGGCGCAGCGCGGTGGTGACGGCGAGCCCGAGCCCGGTGAGCACCGACAGGGTCGCCCCGTGCGGCGGGGCGGGTCCAACAACTCCTCGCACCGTTGACAACCCGTGGTTGTCGTGCGTTCGTTCGGGGGTGGACATCGACACCGGGCTGCTGCGCGCGCTGGTCGTCCTGGCCGAGGAGCTGCACTTCGGCCGTGCGGCCACCCGCCTGGGCCTGAGCCAGCAGGCGCTGTCCAAGCGGATCGCGCGGCTGGAGGGCGAGCTGGGCGCCGTGCTGGTGGACCGCGCCGACCGGCGCCGGATCCGCCTGAGCGCAGCGGGCCAGGACGCCCTGCCCGCCGCGCGCGAGGTCCTGACCGTGCTGGAGCGCCTGGACCCCGCTCGCGGGCGCGCCGGGCGCCTTCGCGTAGACGTCATGAGCACCGACCTCGTCACCACGACCTGGGTGCGCCGGGCCACCCGCGCGCACGGCCTGCCGCTCGACGTCGTGCACCGGCCGGTGCACACGACGGCCGAGCACCTGCTGCGCTCCGGCGGCGCGGACCTCGCCTTCGGCCGCTCCGGCGCCGTGCCCTGCCCGTGGCCCACCGGCGTGCGCCACCGGCTCGTGCTGCTGGAACCCCTGGCCGTCCTCGTCCCCGAGCACCACCGCTGGGCCCGGCTGGAGGAGCTCCCGCTGGGTCAGCTGTCGGGGGAGCACCTGTGGTTCCCGATGGCCGCCGCGCCGCTGGAGTGGCGCAGCTACGCCGCCGAGCTGTGCCTGCTCGCCGACGTCGAGCTGGACACCACGGGTTCCACCTTCGGGTTCCAGCAGTGGGCCGAGGACGTCATCACCGGCGTCTGCGCGCCCTCGCTCATCGGTGAGGCCATGCGCCCACCGGATCCGCGCACGCGCACCGTTCCCCTCGTCGACCCGACCCCGGTGTTCCCCTGGTCGCTGCTGTGGCGCGAGGAGCTGCCCGCCGGGACCGTCTCGGCGGTCCTGACCGGGATGGGCCTGACCGCGCCGGCCCCTCGTGCGGGGTCCGGGGTCTGGGTGCCCGACGCCGACCGGGAGTTCCTCGACCCGGGTCGAACCACCCCCCGAGACGGCCGGTGAGACCCGCAGCGATCCGGGACAGAGGACCGGCAGGACGTCGACGACGGCGCCGGGGCCGTCGCCCGTCGGAACCGCGGCCGAGGCGCGGATGAGGCTCGACGTGCCGGGGTGGGCGTCCGGGCGCTGCGCTGCCACGGGGAGCAGGGCTGCTGCAGCCGCGACGCACCCCGAGGCTCCGGAGAGCTGCTCGTCCACCTCCACTCGTCCAGCAGCGTGCGCTCTCGTCCAGCAGCGCGCGTCGCCCGTTGGCTAGGGTCGCGAGCGTGTCCCGCAGCGCCGCACCGCTCGCCTTCGCCGTCACCACCGCCGCCGCCGTGGCGGCCGTGGTCGTCGCTGCGGCGGTGCTGCCCGAGCGGGTCCCCACGCACTTCGGCGCCACCGGCGAGGCCGACGACTGGAGCTCGCGCGCCGGGGCCGTGACGTTCCTGGCCCTGCTCACCACCGGTGTGGCCGGGATGTTCGCCGCCTTCGCACGGGGAGCGGCGCGGATGTCGATGGAGTGGGTGAACGTGCCCCACAAGCAGCGGTGGATCGAGGCGGGCCTGGAGGCGGAGCTGCGCCGGCGGTTGCGCGTGGACCTGCTGCTCTTCGGGGCCGGCACCAACGTGCTGGTCCTCGCCACGACCCTCGCGACGGTGCAGGCCGCGCGCTCGGGAAAGGACGCGCTGCCGTGGTGGTGGTTCGTCGTGTTCGCGCTGTGGCTGGTGGCGACGACCGCGCAGGCGGTGTTCGTGCACCGGGTGCGCTACCGCCTGGAGCCGGTGGTGCGCTGAGGTCGGCCGGACCTGGCTGGAGCGGTCCCGCTCGTCACCCCCCGGGGGGCTCGCAGAGCGGGCACGCCGGGTGCGTCGGTGGCAGCGGGCATGATGCGGGTCGCCGCGCGGTTGAGGGCAGTGCTGCGCCCCTGGAGGGGGCACGTGCACGCGCACGGCGAGCAGCGCACGAGGTGGGGGAGAGGAAACGATGGCGACCGACTACGACGCGCCGCGCAAGAGCGACGAGGACCAGGACGCGGACTCGATCGAGGAGCTGAAGACCCGTCGCACGGACAAGGCCTCCTCGGCCAGCGTCGACGAGGACGAGGCGGAGGCCGCTGAGGGCTTCGAGCTGCCCGGGGCGGACCTGTCGGGCGAGGAGCTGTCGGTGCGGGTCCTGCCGCGCCAGCAGGACGAGTTCACCTGCTCCAGCTGCTTCCTGGTCAAGCACCGCAGCCAGCTGCACCCCAGCAGCGCCGGTGAGCAGCTGATCTGCAACGACTGCGCCGCCTGATCGGCCGGCTGCCGGCGAGGTGCCCCACCGGGTTCCGGGCCCGACGCGGGGACCCCGGCGGTCGTCCGCACGCGCGGCCGGCCACACGGGCGAGCGGCGCGCGCGGGTGGCTACGACGCCTGCGGTGGGGTTTCGAGCCGGTCGTCGGCGCCGACGGCGTCGACGAGGGTGCGCGGCCCTGCCACCACGGTGCAGTCGGCGTCTAGGTCGCTCAGCACCAGCCAGGAGCGGTCGGCCGGCCACAGCGCGGTGGGCCCGTGGCGCTCGAACCAGCGCTGCTCTCGGTAGCGCCGGGTGCGCCCCAGCGCGCGCACCGCGGCCAGCGGGCCGGCCAGGAGCAGGCACGTGCGCAGCACCTGCACCCGGGGTGCGGCGCGGAGCACCTCGGCGGGCAAGGCGGGGCCCTGCGCCGGCTCGACGTGGTGGGGATCGCCGTAGACGTCGAGACCGGCGCCGCTGACCCACGGCAGGCCCTCGTCCAGGGCGATCGTGCACGAGGCGCTGGAGCCGGACCAGCGCGTCAGGTGGCTCAGCAGCGCGTCCCAGCCGGCCTCGCCCAGCTCACCGAGCTCGGGCTCGCCACCGGGCCAGGCGCTGCGGGTGGTGCGACGGGTGTGCACGGTGGCGGAGACGTCCTCCCACGTGCTGTGCGGGTGCAGCGGGCGGCCGGTGCGGGCGGCGACCTGCGCCCAGGTGACGGGGTCGCCGTCGGTGTCGGTGGCCGGGTGCAGCAGCCGCGCGGTGGCGGCGAAGGTCGGGAAGCAGCAGCCGTGGAGGAAGGGCTCCGGCGGCACGACGCTGCTCAGCCAGGTGGCGTCTCGGGTGGAGCGGGCAGGGGCCGGCTGCAGCGTCTGGGTGCGCACCGGCTCAGTGTGGGGCCGGTCCTGCTCGCCCCTCGCGACCTGGCACCGGCAGGAGGGTCAGGCCCCACAGCGCTGACGGCACCTCGCAGGAGCGAGCGGTCACCCGGAGCGCGAACAGCAGCACGAGGACGATCAGGAGGGGGCGCTGGTGCCAGCGCTGGCGGCGCGGTGCTGGCGCTGCTGGTGGCGCGGGCTGATCGCCTCACAGGTCCTGGGCGGAGACCCCGCGGAGCACGGTTCCGTCCTCGAGGGTGACGTCGAGGGTGTACGCGGGCACCAGGTGGGTGCCGTCGCACTCGCCCGCGCAACCACCTCCACCACCCGGGAGGAGCGGCTCGGTGCCCTCGCGCATCGCCGGGCCCGGCCACCACGCGGCGTAGTGACCGTCCTGCACCGTCGCCTGCACCACGCGCCCGCCGGGGGCGTGGACCGTGATGGCTGCGACGTGCTCGCCCGCGAGCCCGTCGATGACCGACAACTCGTCACCGGGGGTTCTCTGCTCGTAGACCCCGGCGTCGGAGACCGCGTCGGCGGCCGGTCGCACCACCCCTCCACCACCGCCGCCGGCGATGAACTCAGCGTCCTCCTCCCCGGCGGGCAGGCCCACGATGCACATCAGCACCGCCGGCTCCGCCGTGCCGTCGTCCATGGCCAGCAGGACGAGGTCTCCACGGCGTTCGGCCAGCCGGGGTCGCAAGCTCGCGCCCCCATCACCGAGCAGCGAGTTGGCTGAATCGGCGCACGCCTCCTGCGCTGCGCTGACATCGGCCCGGCTGGCCGCGGTCGGCACCGGTGTCCAGGAGGCCGCGTACGCCGTGCCGCCACCACCGAGCAACGAGGGGGTCGAGACGCACAGCGCCGCGATGCCGGCGGCCAGTCCGACGCCGGCCACGCGCAGCCCGGTGCGCCGGGGGCGCGGCAGGAGCGGGTCGCGGGCTGCCCCGTTGCGCGGTGCGCGCGCCTGGGCGGTGATGCGCTGCAGCGCGGCGTCAGCGCGCACGCGGGCGTGCTCGTCCAGCGGGGTGGGCAGTGCCGCGTCCAGGGTGCGCAGCGCGGCGTCGATGCGGGCGTCGGAGGTGCGGGCGTCGGGGGTGCGGGCAGGGTTCATCGGGTCGCTTCCAGGGTGTCGTCCACGAGGGGGTGCGGGGGAGGCGGTGCGGCAGCGGGCCCCGGCCCGCCGGTGTCGGTGTCGGCCAGGTGCGAGCGCAGGACCCTGCGGGCTCGCATGAGGCGCAACCGGTAGCCGGTGGCGCTGGTGCCCAGCACCAGCGCCGCTTGCGCGGAGGTCAGGTCCTCGAAGACGGCCAGGGCCAGCACTTCCTGCTCCGCTGGGCTCAGGCGGTGCCAGGCCGCGGTGAGGTCGAGGGTGGCGACGAGGCCGTCGTGGGGCGTGCTGCTGGTCGGGGCGGTGCGATCGGCCAGTCGGACGGTGAGCGCCCGCGCTCGGCTGCTGCCCCGGTGGGAGGTCAGCAGGCGGTTGCGGGCGATGCCGAAGACCCAGGCGCGTTGAGCCTCTAGACGTCGCGGGGCGTCGTCGAAGCGGCGCCAGGCGATCAGCAGGGAGTCGGCGACGACGTCCTCGGCGCCGCCGACCGCCTCCCCTGGCAGGCGACGGCTCACGAAGCGCAGCAGGTCGGCGTGCACGTCGGCGTACAGCGCGTGGAAGCGTTCCTCGGCCGCGTCTGAGGTCTCGGGTGTCCGTGGGGGGCTCACACCCGTCTCCTGACCGGCACCGGCGTCACTGTTTCACTCCTCCAGCGCGCGCGGGTCGGCGGTGGCCCAGCGGTGTCAGGGTGCGAGCGGTGCCACGGTGAACAGGTCGCCGGGTTGGCACTGCAGCGCGTCGCACACCGCGGTCAGGGTGGAGAAGCGCACCGCACGGGCGCGGTCGTTCTTCAGCACCGACAGGTTCACCACGCTCACCCCGGCGCGCTGGGCCAGTTCGCTCAGCGTCATGCCCCGCAGGGCCAGCAGCTCGTCCAGGTGGCAGGTGACGCGGTGCGCGCGCTCAGCCGCGTCCACGACGCCTGCCGTCCCCGCGCCTGCCGCCACCACGGCCGCCCTGCCGCAGCGCGGCCGGTGCCCGGGGCGCCGGCCGTGGCCCCGGCACCGGTCCTGCCGGCGGCGGGCTCACACCAGCCCCTCCAGCTCGCGCTCCTGGCGCTCGCCCTGGCGGAAGGCCTCGGCCAGCACCAGCAGCACCAGCGCGATCAGGTCCCAGACCCCCAGGTGCAGCCACGGGGCGGTGCTCAGCGGGCTGTCGGCACCGCCCAGGCCCAGGCGCTCGAGCACGCGCCCGGTGGCCAGGGCCGGCAGCAGCGGGGCAAGGTGCGCGGTCAGCGCGCTCAGCAGCGCCAGCTGGGCCAGGCGGCGGGCGTTGCCGGCGCCGAAGGCGCGCGCGGCGGCGATGGAGGTCAGCACCGGGCGCAGCAGCAGCGCGGCGGCGCCCAGCCCTGCGCCGGCCAGGGCGAAGTGCCCGCGGGAGAGGAACTGCTCGGTGCGGGTGGAGCCCCACGCGGACAGCTCGGCGGGGTAGCCCTGGGCGTCCTCGGGGGTGACGAGGTCGATCGCGGTCAGCCGGACGTGCTCGAGCACCTGCTCGCCGCTGGTGGAGGAGGCGGGCACGGGCAGCCGGCGGGCCTGGTGCAGCTGCCGGCCCTGCGCGGAGGCGGGGTCGACCTGCACCTGCACGCGCACGCTGGCCGGTGCTCGGGTGGCGGCGTTGATCGCGTACGCCGGGCCGGCGACGAGGGCCAGCAGGCCGAGCACGGTCAGGGCCTGGGCGAGCAGGTCGAGGAGACCGGGCCGCACGTAGCTGCTCGTCCGCGTCACCGCGCACCTCGCATATCGATCATCGATGGGGTGCCCACTGTGGTGCACCGGTGCTGGTGGTGTCCACCGCTTCGCCGCGCTGCCGCACCGGGCGCTGAGGGGGTGAGCCGCTCCGGGGCGCTGACCGGTCGGGGGCGCGGGCGGAACCCCGGCCGGCTCCGCGGCCCGGCGGCGCTCGCGCGGCTAGTCCCGGAACAGCGCCGAGTAGGCGTTGAGCGCGGGCTGTCCACCGAGGTGGGCGAAGAGCACGTCGGAGTCCGCGGGGATCGTGCGCTGGCGCACCAGGTCGATGAGCCCGGCCATCGACTTGCCCTCGTAGACGGTGTCGAGGACGACGCCCTCCAGGCGCCCCACCAGGCGGATCGCCTCCAGGGTGGAGGCCACGGGCACGCCGTAGCGCTCGCCCGCCCAGCCCTCGAGCACCTCGATCTCGTCCTGGCGCAGGTCGCGGCCCAGGTCGATCAGGTCGGCGGTGCGGCGGGCGATGCGCTCGACCTGCGCGCGCGTCTCGGCGGGCTTCGCGGAGGCGTCGATGCCGATCACGCGGCGCGGGCGGTCCTGGGCGGCGAACCCGGCGATCATCCCGGCCTGCGTGGAGCCGGTCACCGAGCACACCACGACGGTGTCGAAGAAGACGCCCAGCTCCTGCTCCTGCCGGTGGACCTCCTCGGCCCAGCGGGCGAAGCCCAGCCCGCCCAGGCGGTGGTCGGAGGCGCCGGCGGGGATGGCGTAGGGCGTGCCGCCGGCGTCGCGCACGTCCTGCACGGCCCGCTCCCAGCTGGGCTTGAACCCCACCCCGAAACCGGCCGGGTCCAGGCGCACCTCGGCGCCGGCGATGCGCGAGAGCATGATGTTGCCGACCCGGTCGTTGAGGGGGTCGGGCCAGTCCACCCAGTTCTCCTGCACCAGCACCGCCTTCAGGCCCAGGTGCGCGGCGACCGCGGCGACCTGGCGGGTGTGGTTGGACTGGTACCCGCCGATGGAGACCAGCGTGTCCGCGCCCTGCGCCAGGGCCTCGGGCACCAGGTACTCCAGCTTGCGCGTCTTGTTGCCGCCGTAGGCCAGGCCGGAGTTGACGTCCTCGCGCTTGGCCCACACGCGCGCGCCGCCCAGGTGGGCGCTCAGGCGGTCCAGCGGGTGCACCGGGCTGGGCCCGAAGGTCAGCGGGTGGCGGGGGAAGTCGCGCAGGGCCACGAGGGGTCCTTCCGGAGCAGGGGCGGGCGTGCTGGGTGCAATATTTTGCACCCAGCACGCCCGCGTCAAGACCGGCCCGTAGCATCGGCGCGTGCCCGTCCCCGCCGCCCAGGGCGTCCACCGCCGCGACCTGCTGCGCGACCGCGTCTACGCCTCGCTGCGCGACGCCATCGTCGAGGGCACCCTCGCGCCCGGAGAGCAGCTGCGCGACGCCGACCTGGAGGCCTGGCTGGGGGTGAGCCGCACCCCCATCCGCGAGGCGCTGCAGCGCCTGGAGCAGGTGGGCCTGGTCACCACCCGGCCCGGGCGCTCCACGAGCGTGACGCCCATCGACTCCGAGACCACCCGGCACGCGCAGCAGGTCGCCGCCGGCTTGCAGGAGCTGGCCGTGCGCCTGGCGGTGCCGCGCATGGGGGAGCAGGACCTGGCCGCCATGCGCGGGGCGAACGAGCGCTTCGCCGCCGCCCTCGACGCGCAGGACACCGTCGCGGCCCTGTCCGCGGACGACGACTTCCACGCCGTGGCCCTGCGCGCCGCCGGGAACCCGCTGCTGCGCGCGCACTTCGCGCAGGTCTCTCCCGTGCTGCGGCGCGTGGAGCTGCGCCGCTTCGGCTCCGGGGCCGGGCGGGCCTCCGTCGAGCAGCACGAGCGCGTGCTGGCCGCGTGCGCCGCCGGTGACGTCGAGACCGCCGCGCGCGCCGTGCGGGAGAACTGGCACTCCCTGCAGGAACCGTGAGCACCGCCGGGCAGGGTTCCGATCGTCGTCGACCGGCCCGGCGAGCCCGCACGGGCCGGCTCGCCCCGGTCGTCCCCCCGACCCCCACGGACGCCCCCGTCAGGCGCTCGCGGTCCCGTCGCCGACCGTGTCCGCGGGTCGCCGCGGGCTCGTGCTCCGCCGCCAGGGGGGTGACGTCGTCGGACAGCGGTCCCCCCCCGTCCACCGGACCGCGACGGGTTCGGCGTCGGCGCCCGGTCCCAGCGGCAGCGACGCCCGTGCCGGTTCCACGGCCAGTGCCGCCCCCGCGCGCAGCAGCCGCGGTGGCCGCCCTGCTGCTGGTGCGGTCCCGCCTGGACGGGGGGCGGCTCGGCCCGCGCTGAGCCGGGCCCCGGTAGCACCGGTGGCGAGGCCGGGCCCGGAGCGCCTCAGCAGACCTCGACGTGGACGCCGGCGGCCCGCAGGCGGTCCAGGACGGCCGCCGGTGCGGAGTCGTCGGTGACCAGGACGTCGATCTCCTCCAGGGGGCAGACGACCGCCAGGGCGCTGCGGGTGAACTTGGCGCCCTCGGCGATGAGCAGGGTGCGTGCGGAGGCGGCCCGGATCGCCTGCTTCACCGCGGCGTCGCCGAGGTCGTAGGCCATCACCCCGGCCTGCGGTGAGGCCGCGCAGCAGGTCATGACCGCGGTGTCGAAGCGCAGCGCGGCGATGGAGCGTTCCGTGGCGGGGCCCACCAGGGTCCCCTCCGGTTTGCGGACCGATCCGCCGGGCAGGACGAGGTCCACGCCGGGGCTGCCGCTCAGGGCGGCGATCGCCTGCACCGACAGGGGCACGGCGCGGAGGCGCCGGGACGCCAGCGCGGGCGCGGCCGCGGCCCCGGGGGTGGCGGTGTCGATGACCACCGCCTCGCCCTCGGCGATCAGGGCGGCGGCGGGGGCGGCCCGGCCCGGCTTCAGGGGGGGGTGGTCGGGTGCGCGCACGTG
>NZ_JBJLSG010000079.1:0-23480 GCF_050871925.1 Kineococcus gurbantunggutensis | reverse complement strand
CCGGGCGCGCCTGGCGCGCCGCGCCCGTCGGCCCGCGGGCCGGCTCAGACGTCGTAGGTGACCACCACGGGCGCGTGGTCGCTGAAGCGCTCGGCGTACGACGCGGCGCGGTCCACCGCCGCGCCGCCGGCGCGCGCGGCCAGCTCCCCGGTGGCGAGCTGCAGGTCGATCCGCCAGCCGGTGTCGCGGTCGAAGGCCTGCCCGCGCCAGCTCCACCACGAGTACGGCCCCTCCCGGTCCGGGTGCAGGGAGCGCACCACGTCCACCCAGCCGGAGGCGAACCAGCGGTCGTAGTGGGCGCGCTCCTCGGGCAGGAACCCCGCCTTCTTCAGGTTCCCCCTCCAGTTCTTGAGGTCCGCCTCGCGGTGGGCGACGTTGAAGTCGCCGCACACGAGCGCGTGCCCGCCCGCGGCGCGCAGCTGCTCCATGCGCTCGCCCACGGCGTCGAGGAAGGCGGTCTTGTCGTCCTGCTTGGGGGTGCCCGCCTCGCCGGTGTGCACGTACACCGAGACCACCGTCACCGTGCCCGCCGGGGTCCGCACGTCCAGCTCCACCCAGCGCCCGGCGCCGTCGAAGCGCGGGTGCAGGGCGGCGCGCTGCTCCCCCACCGGCAGGCGGGTGGCCACCGCCACGCCCGCGCGGCCCCTGGTCCCGGCGTCGGTGGGCTCGCGGTGCGCGACGTGCCAGCCGGCGCCGAGGGCCTCGTCCAGCAGGGAGCCGAGCACCTCGTCGGGGGCGCGCACCTCCTGCAGGCACAGCACGTCCGGGTCGCGCTCGGCGAGCCAGGAGGCCATGCCGCGGCGCACGGCGGCGCGGATGCCGTTGACGTTGACGGTGGCGACGGTCAGCACGCCCCCATCCTGGCCCGCCCGCCCGGGCGGGGCGGAGGGGGGCGCACCCCTCGTTCGGCGCATCCACCCGGGCGGGCGCGGGGACGAACAAGACGGTGAGGGCGGTGACCGGCGGGGCCGGACCGGCCCCGGCACCCCCGGTGCCGGGGCGGCGAGCCACCACCGGGCGGAGGAGGGGACGTGGGCACGCGGAGCGCGCGCGGCGCGGCAGGTGCCGGGAGCGCGGGAGGTGCCGGCAGCGCGGGTGGTCCCCGCCGGCTGCTGCGCGCCCTGCGCCGGCCGGAGGGCCTGGTGCCGCGCACCCGCTGGCTGTTCCTGGTCTTCGCGGTCCTGGCGCTGCTGATGTCGCTGCCCGGCCCGCTGGCGGTGGCCGGGCCCGTGACGCTGCCCGCGGTGCTGGGCGCCTCCGCGGTGCTCGTCACCTCCTGGGTGCACGCCTACCTGGGCGGGCGGGAGTCCGTGCTGCGCGACCTCGCCGACTGCGTGGCCGTCACCGCCTTCACGCTGAGCTGCCCCGCGCCGGCGATGGTCTTCAGCGTCACCTTCTGCTCGCTGTGGTTCCACGCCGTGCACAGCTCCACCCGCCGCGGCCTGCTGCGCTGCGCGGGCTACGCCGGGGCGGTGGTCGCCGCGCTGCCGCTGTGGGGGCTGGTGCCCGGGCACGAGCCCACCACGCAGGCCGCGCCGGTGCTCGGCACCGCCCCCGTCATGCTGCTGACGTTCGTCGTGGTGCGCGTGCTGGCGGTGGGGATGTTCGCCCGCGAGCGGGCCGCGCAGCGCGACGCGCTGCTGGTGGGCTTCGGCACCCGGCTGCTGGGCACGACCGACGCGGACCGCGTCGCCGAGGAGGGCGTGGCCAGCAGCCGGGCGCTGTGCGCGACGACGCCGGGCCTGCGCTCCCTGGCGGTGCGCCTGGAGGGCGGTCGCGCGGTGGTCACCGGCGTGGCCGGCGCCTTCGAGCGCGCGCCGGGGCACCTGCCCGCCGGCGTGGTGCCGAGGGGCCTGCTCCCCGGCGACGTCGTGGCCGTGCCGCGCACCGCGGAGCTGGACGCGGCGACCGGCGAGGCGTGCCGGTGGGTGTGCCTGGACCTGCCCGGGGTGGAGGGGGCGTCGATCCTGCTGGGGGCCCCCGGCGGGGTGGAGCCGGAGGTCGTGGTGTCCTTCCAGTCGCTGGCCAACCAGGTGGCGATGGCCGTCAGCAACGCCCGGGTGCACCGGCTGCTGAGCGCGCAGGCGCGCACCGACGCGCTCACGGGCCTGGCGAACCGGGTCGGCTTCCAGGAGGAGCTGACCGGCGCGGCCGGCGAGCCGGGCGAGCGCGCGGTGCTGTTCGTGGACCTCGACGGCTTCAAGGCCGTCAACGACCGGTTCGGGCACGCGGCCGGGGACGAGCTGCTGCGCCACGTCGCCGACCGGCTGCGCGAGGTCCTCCGCCCCGGGGACGTGTGCGCCCGCCTGGGCGGGGACGAGTTCGCCGTGCTGCTGCGCGGGGCGGGCGCCGAGCGGGCGGCGGCGGCCGGCCGGCGCGTCGTCGAGCTGGTCTCGGCGCCGGTGCCGCTGGCCGCGGGCCCGGTGCGGGTGGGCGCCAGCGTCGGGACCGCGCACACCGCCGGCGCGCTGGGCCCGCAGGAGCTGCTGGAGCGCGCCGACGCCGCCATGTACGCGGCCAAGGCCGCCGGCCGGGGGCGCGTGGAGGCGTCCACCGGCGGGGCGTCCACCGGCGGGGCGTCCACCGGCGGGGCGAGCACCGGCGGCGGGCCCCGGCCGCGCGAGGTCGCCGGGTAGGCGGGCGCCCGGCGGGCGGGTCGGTCCCCGCACGCGCGAGCACCCCGGCGGGCGGGTGCCCACCGGGGTGCTCGCGAGCGCGGCTCAGCGCAGGCCGGCGGCCCGCTCCGCGCTCTCGACGACGTTCGTCAGCAGCAGCGCGCGCGTCATCGGCCCGACCCCGCCGGGGTTGGGCGCCACGAACCCGGCGACCTCGGCCACGTCCAGGGCCACGTCGCCGGCCAGCCGCGGCTTGCCGGTCTCCGGGTCGGGCACGCGGGAGACGCCCACGTCCAGCACCGCGGCGCCCGGCTTGACGAGGTCCCGGGTGACCAGGCCCGGCACGCCCGCGGCGGCGACGACGACGTCGGCGCGGCGCAGGTGCGCGGCCAGGTCCCGGGTGCCCGTGTGGCACAGCGTCACCGTGGCGTTGGGGTGGCGGCGGGTCAGCAGCAGCCCGATGGGGCGCCCGACCGTGACGCCGCGCCCGACCACGACGACCTCCGCGCCGTCCAGCGGCACGTCGTGGCGCAGCAGCAGGTCGATCACCCCGCGCGGCGTGCACGGCAGCGGGGAGGTGATCTCCTCGCGCACCCGCAGCACCAGGCGGCCCAGGTTCGTCGGGTGCAGGCCGTCGGCGTCCTTGGCCGGGTCCACCGCCTCCAGGACCCGGTTGGCGTCGATGCCCGCGGGCAGCGGCAGCTGCACGATGAACCCGGTGCACGCCGGGTCCGCGTTGAGCTGGGCGACCTCGGACTCGATCTCGCCCTGGGTGGCGCTGGCGGGCAGCTCCACCTGGATCGAGGCGATGCCGACCTCGGCGCAGTCGCGGTGCTTGCCGCGCACGTACGAGGCCGAGCCGGGGTCGTCGCCGACCAGGACGGTGCCCAGGCCCGGCACGACGCCGCGCTCGCGCAGCGCCGCCACGCGCTCCTTCAGGTCGGCCTTCACGGCCGCCGCGGCGGCCCGGCCGTCGAGGACGACCGCGCTCACGCGAAGGTCTCCGCCGCCGGGTACAGCGGGAACGACTCGGTGAGCTTGGCGACCCGCGCGCGCAGGGCGGCGGCGTCGAACTCCGGCTTCAGGGCCAGCGCGATGACGTCGGCGACCTCGGTGAACTCCGCCGCGCCGAAGCCGCGGGTGGCCAGCGCCGGGGTGCCGATGCGCAGGCCCGAGGTGACCATCGGCGGGCGCGGGTCGAAGGGCACCGCGTTGCGGTTGACCGTGATGCCGACCTCGTGCAGGCGGTCCTCGGCCTGCTGGCCGTCCAGCGCGGAGTCGCGCAGGTCCACCAGCACCAGGTGCACGTCGGTGCCGCCGGTGAGCACGGAGACCCCGGCGCGCGCCACGTCGGGCGCGGTGAGGCGCTCGGCGACGATCTTGGCGCCCTCCAGGGTGCGCTGCTGGCGCTCGCGGAACTCCTCGGAGCCGGCGACCTTGAACGCCACGGCCTTGGCGGCCACGACGTGCATGAGCGGGCCGCCCTGCTGGCCGGGGAAGACCGCGGAGTCGACCTTCTTGGCGTGCTCGGCGGTGGTGAGGACCAGGCCCGAGCGCGGGCCGGCGAGGGTCTTGTGCACGGTGGAGGTCACCACGTGCGCGTGCGGCACCGGCGAGGGGTGCAGGCCCGCGGCGACCAGGCCCGCGAAGTGCGCCATGTCGACCATGAGGTACGCGCCGACCTCGTCGGCGATCTCGCGGAACGCGGCGAAGTCGAGCTGGCGCGGGTAGGCCGACCAGCCGGCGATGATGAGCTTCGGGCGCGCCGAGCGCGCGGTGGCGCGCACCACGTCCATGTCCACGCGGAAGGTCTTCGGGTCCACCCCGTAGGCGGACACGTCGTACATTCGGCCCGAGAAGTTGATCTTCATGCCGTGGGTGAGGTGGCCGCCGTGGGCCAGCTCCAGGCCCAGGATGCCGTCGCCGCCGCGGATGAAGGCGTGCATGGCCGCCGCGTTGGCGCTGGCGCCGGAGTGCGGCTGCACGTTGGCGTGCTCGGCGCCGAACAGCTCCTTGGCGCGGGTGCGGGCCAGCTCCTCGGCCACGTCGACGTGCTCGCAGCCGCCGTAGTAGCGCTTGCCCGGGTAGCCCTCGGCGTACTTGTTGGTCAGCACCGAGCCCTGCGCCTGCAGCACCGCGCGCGGGGCGAAGTTCTCGCTGGCGATCATCTCCAGCGTGTCGCGCTGGCGGCCCAGCTCGGCGTCGAGGACCGCGGCGATCTCCGGGTCGACCTCGGACAGCGGCCGGTCGGTGACCCCGGCGGCCGCGGTGGGGGTGGGCAGGACGTCGGTCACGTTGCGCTCCTCGGGCTCGGGCGGCGGTGTCGACGCGAGGCCCAGGCGGACGACCCCGTGAACGGCGGGCGCCGCCCGCGGGCGGCTCCCGTTGCCGCTCCCCGGTGGTCCCCCACCTTCGCCAGTCGCGGCAGGCCCAGGGTAGCCCAGCGCTCAGCGCGGGACGGCCGCCTCCAGCACGGTGCGCATCTTCGCGGCCGTCTCGCGCACCTCCGCCGCCGGGTCGGAACCGGCCACGATCCCGGCGCCGCCGAAGATGCGCAGGGTGCGCCCGGCGACCTCCGCGCAGCGCACCCCCACGACCCACTCGCCGTCGCCGTCGCCGTCCTGCCAGCCGATCGCGCCGGCGTAGCAGCCGCGGTCCAGGCCCTCCACCTCGCGGATCACCTGCAGCGCCGCGCGGCGCGGGGAGCCGCCCACCGCCGGCGTCGGGTGCAGCGCGGCCACCAGGTCCACCGAGGTGGTGGAGGTGTCGTTGAGCAGGGCGGTGACGCGGGTGGCCAGGTGCCACACCGTCGGCGTGGCCAGCAGCTCCGGCTGCGGCGCGCTGACCGTGCGGCAGAACGGGCGCAGCGCCTCCACCACGGCGTCCACCACGTAGGCGTGCTCGCGGCGGTCCTTGTCGGAGGTCATCAGCGCGTCGGCGCGGCGCAGGTCCTCCTCCGGCTCCGGCGAGCGCGGCACGGAGCCGGCCAGCGGGCGCAGCAGCACGCTGGGCCCGCGCCGGCGCAGCAGCAGCTCCGGGCTGGCGCCCACCAGCCAGCGCCCGCCCGCGCGCGCGGGGTCGTCCAGCGGCACCGCCAGCGTCGTGGCGGCCGGGTTGCGCGCGCCCAGGTCGGCGACCAGGTCGGGCACCGACCAGTCCACCAGCGCCGTCAGCTCCAGGGAGCGGGCCAGCACCACCTTGTGCACGTCGCCGGCGGCGATGCGCTCCAGCGCGGCGCGCACCTCGGCGGCGTAGCCCTCCGGGGAGGGCAGCGGGCGGCTGCGCGCCACCGTGACGGGCCGGGGCACGTACCCCGCCGGCGGCGTCAGCGGCCCGGGGGTGCGCACCGCCGGGCCCACGCGCAGCGCGCCGGGCGAGGTCAGGTCGAAGGGCACCGCGCCGGCGACGACGACGCCCTCGGGCTCCTCGTCCAGGGCGCGGGCGGTGCGGCGCAACTGCTCGGCGCCGGAGCCGCCGGGCACCAGCGGGCGCGGGCCGGTCTGCACGAGCGTGCTCTTGGCGTCCGAGAAGACGGTGGCGCCGGCGCGCACCGCGAGGGCCGCCGAGGCGGGTTCTGACACGCGCCCACCCTAGGCTTCACACCCGTGAGCGCACGCCCGAGGGTCCTGACCCTGTCCTGCCCCGACCGCCCCGGCATCGTCCACGCCGTCACCGGGGCCCTGGTGGCGCTGGACGCCAACATCACCGAGAGCCAGCAGTACGGGGACCCGGACACCGGCCTGTTCTTCATGCGGGTGGCCTTCGACGCCGCCGCCAGCGACGAGGCGCTGCGCGAGACCGTCGCCGTGGTCGCCTCCCGCTTCGAGCTGACGTGGGAGCTGCGCGACGCCGCGGCGCGGGTGCGCACCCTCGTGCTGTGCTCCAAGCAGGGGCACTGCCTCAACGACCTGCTCTTCCGGCACCGCTCCGGCGACCTGCCGGTGGACGTGGTGGGCGTGGTCTCCAACCACACCGACCTGGCCCCGCTGGCGCAGTTCTACGGCGTGCCCTTCCACCACGTGCCCGTGGCCACCGGCGACGCGGCCTCCAAGGAGGCCGGGGAGGCGCGGCTGCTGGAGCTGGTCGCCGAGCTGGACGTGGAGCTGGTCGTGCTGGCCCGCTACATGCAGATCCTGTCCGACGCCCTGTGCCGGGAGCTGTCGGGGCGGGCCATCAACATCCACCACTCGTTCCTGCCCAGCTTCAAGGGAGCCCGGCCCTACCACCAGGCCCACGCCCGCGGCGTGAAGATCATCGGCGCGACGGCGCACTACGTGACCGCCGACCTGGACGAGGGCCCGATCATCGAGCAGGAGATCGAGCGGGTCGACCACCGCTACACGCCGGCGGAGCTGGTGCGCACCGGCCAGGACGTGGAGGCGCGCACGCTGGCGCGCGCGGTGCGCTGGCACGCCGAGCACCGGGTGCTGCTCGACGGGCACCGCACGGTCGTCTTCCGCTGAGCGCGCCGCACGCGCTCTGCGGCTGAGCGCTCCGGGCGCCTCAGCGCTCCCTGAGGTGGCGGGCGGCGCCGGCCAGGCGGTGCCCGGCCCCCTGCACCAGCGCCGCGCCGCCGGCGGCGGCCAGGCGCACGGCGCCGACCGGGCCGGTGGCGTGCGCGGTGCCCGCGCGGGCGCCGGCCGGGACGCCGGGGCCCCGGTGCGCCGGCTCGGCGGCCGGCGGCAGCGGGTTGCGCGCGGCGGTGCGGCTGCGCCCCTCGGACAGCGCCGCGCGCGCCGCGCCGGCGTCGGGGTGCACGGTGATGCGGAAGACGTGCCCGCTGCGGCGCAGGCTGCGGGCCGTGGCGCCGTCCTCCTCGTCGAGCACGGCGAAGCCCCGGTGCAGGTGCTTGGCGCGGGTGCGCACCGCCGCGAACGCCCGCAGCGCCCCGTCGTCGAACTCGGTGACGCTGTGGGCGTCCAGGAGGACGTCGCCGTCGCGGCCGTCGCCGAGGGCGCTGATCAGGGCGGCCCCGAGCTCGGGGCCGTCCTCGTCGTGCACGGCGCCCGAGACCGTCACCGTCGCCCCGCTGCGCGCCTGTCGAACCTTCACGTCCCGCTCCCCTGCTCTGCCGCGGCGGGGACCCGCCGGCGGTTCGTCCGGTCCTCCCCGCGGATCCGCGGGGCCGGTGCGCCCCGCGGTGCGGGGGCCGGCGACGGCGCACCCGGGGGTGCGCGAGGGGTGCTGGCGGTGCTGACCGGGGCCCGGTGCGTCGGTGGTCGCCGCACCGGGTCCCTGCTGCGGACTGTACGCCGGTTCCCGCCCGCCGCCCGACCGCGCGCGGCGGCGCGGCGGCAGCAGGGGCGGGAGCGGGAGGGGCGGGAGCGGGGGGGCGGGCGGCGGGTCAGCGCGCGTGCAGGGGGGCGTCCATGCGCAGGTGCTCGACCTCGATGCGGTCCGCGCGCTGCAGGTCCTCCTCGAAGTCCACCTCGACGACGTCGAACTGCGAGATGTCGATGGGCACCACGCGCACGCCGCGGCGGGCGATCGCCGTCTCCAGGCCGCGCTCGAAGTAGTCGGTGTCCGCGCAGGCGCGCAGCTCCTCCACGAGGGCCTGCTTGTCGGCGGCGGAGACGTAGTTGATGCCCACGGCCTCGCCGAGGCCGCCCACGACGGACTTGGACAGCTCGCGCACGAAGCCCTCGGCGTCGACGGTGTACTTCACCTCCTCCTCGGCGACGGCGGCGGTGTTCACGCACACGAACGTCTCGTCGCGCTCGATCCAGGGCTGCACGTGCTGCAGGATCCGCGGGTCGAAGACGACGTCGCCGTTCATCCACAGCACCCCGCCCCGGTGGGAGGTCTCCAGGGCCCGCAGCAGGCTCTTGGAGGTGTTCGTGGAGTCGAACAGCTCGTTGTAGGCGAAGAGCACGTCGGGGCGCGCCTCCATGATGACGGTGGCCTTGAAGCCCACCACCACGGTGATCGGCACCTCCTCGCCGAGCACGGTGCGCAGGTTCTCCACCTGCTGCTCCATGATCGTGCGCCCGTCGCGCAGGCGGGTCTGCGACTTGGGCAGCGGCCGGCCCAGGCGGGTGCCCAGCCCCGCGGCGAGGATCACGGCCTGGGTCTCAGCGGTGTGGCAGCTCACGGACGGACCTCCCCGGTCGGCAGGACGAGGTCGAGCACGCGGTCGGCCGCGTGCCCGTCCTCGGCGTGGCAGAACATCTCCTGGAACGCCTCGTAGCGCTCCTTGTGGGTGGTGCGGACGCCGTCGAGGTCGGCGAGGGCGTCGAGGACCTCCTCGGAGGAGGTGAGCACCGGGCCCGGCGCGATCTCGTACGGGTCGAAGTAGAACCCGCGCAGCACGTCGCGGTAGCGCTCGATGTCGTAGACGTAGTACACGATCGGCTTGCCGGTGATCGCGAAGTCGAACTGGGTGGAGGAGTAGTCGGTCACCATGACGTCCGCGGCCAGGTACAGGTCGCTGATGTCGGGGTGGAAGGACACGTCCAGCACGCCGGGCACGTCCAGGCCCTGCAGCGCGGCGGAGACCATGTAGTGCAGGCGCAGCAGCATGACCTGGTCCTCGCCCAGGCGCTCGGCGAAGCGCTGCAGGTCCAGCTCGAGGCGGAAGTCCGGGCCGTCGCCGAACTTGTCGTCGTCGCGCCAGGTCGGCGTGTACAGCACGGCGGTCCTGCCCTCCGGCACGCCCAGCTCGGCGCGCACGCGGGCGCGGCGCTGCTCGGCGTCGGGGGCGCTGAGCACGTCGTTGCGCGGGTAGCCGGTGACGGGCACGGGCCCGGCGAAGCGGAACGCCCCGCGCAGCGGTCCGGTGGCGGCCTCGTTCGGGGACAGCAGCAGGTCCCACTTGGCCACGTCGTGGTCCAGGCGGTCCAGGCGCCCCGCGGGCGCGAAGAGCACGTCGCGGTGGATGCGCTTGAGCGGCGTGCCGTGCCAGGTCTGCAGGTACGTCGTGCCCGGGCGCTTGTCCCACGGGAAGTCCAGGTGGGTGTTGGAGACGACCAGGTCGGCGGTCTCCAGGGCGGCGACCGCCGCCGGGGAGTCGATGTCCACGGTGGCGGTGCCCTCGGGGAAGCCGTGGGCGTGCGCCGGCGTGGACAGCCAGACGTGCTCGTCGTCGCGGTCGCCGCGCGCGAGCAGGCGCTGGTGCAGCGCGCGCGGGTTGTCCGAGTACCGCCCCTCGAAGCTGTGGTAGACGATCTTCACGGTGCCCCTCGTCGGTCAGGCCCGGGCGGGGGCTCGTGGTCGAACCGTGCCGGGGCGCGATCACTCATGATGCGGCACGCCCAGGCTCCGCGCAGCACAGCGGCGGCCCGGCGGTGGCGCACCGCGGTGCCGGGGCGGGCGGGCACCCGCGGGTCCCCGCCCGCCCCGGACGGCCGGGCTCAGCCGGTGAAGGCGTCCATGCGCAGGTGCTCGACCTCGATGCGGTCCGCGCGGCGCAGGTCCTCCTCGAAGTCCACCTCGACGACGTCGAAGCCGGAGACGTCCACGGGCGCGATCCGCACCCCGCGCGCGACCGCCGTCTCCAGGCCGCGCTCGAAGTAGTCGGTGTCCGCGCAGGCGCGCAGCTCCTCCACGAGCACCGCCTTGTCGGCGGCGGAGACGAAGTTGATGCCCACGGCCTCGCCGAGGCCGCCGGTCACCGTCTTGGACAGCTCGCGCACGAAGCCCTCGGCGTCGACGGTGTACTTCACCTCCTCCTCGCCCACGGCGGCGGTGTTCACGCACACGAAGGTCTCGTCGCGCTCGATCCACGGGCGGGCGTCGCGCAGCACGCGCGGGTCGAAGACGACGTCGCCGTTCATCCACAGCACCCCGCCGGGGCGGGACCTCTCCAGGGCGCGCAGCAGGCTCTTGGAGGTGTTGGTGGCGTCGAAGAGCTCGTTGTAGGCGTAGAGCAGGTCCGGGTGGGCCTCCATGACGAGCATCGCCTTGAAGCCCACCACCACGGTGATCGGCACGTCGGGGCCCAGGGCGGCGCGGACGTTGTCGACCTGCTGCTGCATGATCGTGCGCCCGTCGCGCAGGCGGGTCTGCGACTTGGGCAGCGGCCGGCCCAGCCGGGTGCCCAGCCCGGCGGCGAGGACGACCACCTGCACGTCCAGCGGGCCGCGGCCCGCGCCGGTCCGGCGGCTCACGCGCGCACCCCCCGCCCGCCCAGGACCAGGTCGAGCACGCGGTCGGCCGCGCGCCCGTCCTCGGCGTGGCAGAACCGCTCCTGGAACGCCTCGTAGCGCGCCTTGTGCTCCACCCGCACGCCCTCCAGGTCGGCCAGGGCCTCCAGGACCTCCTCGGAGGTGCGCAGCACCGGGCCCGGCGCGATCTCGCACGGGTCGAAGTAGAAGCCGCGCAGCACGTCGCGGTAGCGCTCGAGGTCGTAGACGAACGAGACGACCGGCTTGCCGGTGATCGCGAAGTCGAAGACGGCCGAGGAGTAGTCGCTCACCAGGGCGTCGGCGGCCAGGTAGAGGTCGTTGACGTCCGGGTGGCGCGAGACGTCGAGCACGCCGGGCACGTCCAGCCCGCGCAGCGCGTCGGGGACCAGGTAGTGCAGGCGCATCAGCAGCACGTGGCTGTCGCCCAGGCGCTCGGTGAAGCGCTGCAGGTCCAGCTCGAGGCGGAAGTCCGGGCCGTCGCCGAAGCGGTCGTCGTCGCGCCAGGTCGGCGCGTAGAGCACGGCGGTCCTGCCCTCCTCGACGCCCAGCTCGGCGCGCACGCGGGCGCGGCGCTGCTCGGCGTCCGGCGCCAGCAGCGCGTCGTTGCGCGGGTAGCCGGTGACGGGCACGGGCCCGCCGAAGCCGAAGGCCCCGCGCAGCGGGACGGCGGCGGCCCCGCTGGGCGCCAGCAGCAGGTCCCAGCGGGTGACGTCGTCGTCCAGCCTGCTCATGACGTCCTCGCCGGCGGGCTGGGTGAAGTGCGCGTCGCGGTGGATGCGCTTCATCGGCGTGCCGTGCCAGGTCTGCAGGTAGGTCGTGCCGGGGCGCTTGTCCCAGGCCGGCAGGTGGTTGTCGGCGACGACGAGGTCGGCCGAGGCCAGCGCGTCCAGGGCCTCCGGGCCGCCCAGCGGCACGGTGGCGGTGCCGGCGGGGAACGCGCCGGCGTGCTCGGGGCCGGCCAGCCAGACGTGCTCGGCGTCGACGTCCGCCCGGGCCAGCAGACGCTGGTGCAGGGCCCGGGGGTTGTCGGAGTAGCGTCCTCCGAAGCTGTAGTAGACGATCTTCACGGTGTTCCTGTCGTTCGGGCCGGGGTGGGCCGCTTGTCCGCCCGCCGTCGGCGGGACCCTCCATGATGCCCGCCCGGGAGCCCGCCCGGACCCGCCTCGGCACCGTCCGTGACCCACCGGCCCACTGTCGTCACTGTGCGTGCAGCACCGCTCGGCGCTGCGTGCCGCACGCGCAGCACGGGCCCCCGCGCCCGGTGGCGCGGGGGCCCGTGCGGGGCGGCCGGGGTCAGGCCAGGCGCGCCTGCAGGTTCTCGTCCAGGCTGCCGAGGAACTCCTCGGTGGTCTGCCACGCCTGGTCCGCGCCCACGAGCAGCGCGAGGTCCTTGGTCATCTTGCCGCTCTCGACGGTCTTGATGACCACGTCCTCCAGGGTCTCGGCGAAGCCGGTGACCTCGGGGGTGGAGTCCAGCTTGCCGCGGTGCGCCAGGCCCCGGGTCCACGCGTAGATCGACGCGATGGGGTTGGTGGAGGTCGGCTTGCCCTGCTGGTGCTGGCGGTAGTGGCGGGTCACGGTGCCGTGCGCGGCCTCCGCCTCCACGACCGAGCCGTCCGGGGTGGTGAGCACGGAGGTCATCAGGCCCAGCGAGCCGAAGCCCTGCGCGACGGTGTCCGACTGCACGTCGCCGTCGTAGTTCTTGCAGGCCCACACGTAGCCGCCCTCCCACTTCAGGGAGGCGGCGACCATGTCGTCGATGAGGCGGTGCTCGTAGGTGATGCCCGCCTCGTCGAACTTCGCCTTGAACTCGTTCTCGAAGACCTCGGCGAAGATGTCCTTGAAGCGGCCGTCGTAGGCCTTGAGGATCGTGTTCTTCGTGGACAGGTACACCGGGTACCCGCGGGCCAGGCCGTAGTTCAGCGAGGCGCGCGCGAAGTCGTAGATCGAGCTGTCGAGGTTGTACATCGACAGCGAGACACCGGCGCCGGGGGCCTGGAAGACCTCGTGCTCGATGGGCTCGGAGCCGTCCTTGGGGGTGAAGGTCACCGTCAGGGTGCCCTCGCCGGGGAACTTGAAGTCGGTGGCGCGGTACTGGTCGCCGAAGGCGTGGCGGCCGACGATGATCGGCTTGGTCCAGCCCGGCACCAGGCGCGGCACGTTGGAGATGATGATCGGCTCGCGGAAGATCACGCCGCCGAGGATGTTGCGGATCGTCCCGTTGGGCGAGCGCCACATCTTCTTCAGGCCGAACTCCTCCACCCGCGCCTCGTCGGGCGTGATGGTGGCGCACTTCACGCCGACGCCGGCCCTCTGGATGGCGTGGGCGGCGTCGATCGTGACCTGGTCGTCGGTCGCGTCGCGGTGCTCCATGCCCAGGTCGTAGTACTGCAGGTCGACGTCGAGGTAGGGGTGGATCAGCCGGTCCTTGATGGACTGCCAGATGATCCGGGTCATCTCGTCGCCGTCGAGCTCGACGACAGGCCCCTGCACCTTGATCTTGGCCACGTGCTGTCTCCTCCTGACCGTGGGCCGGCCCGCTCCGGGACGGCTTCGTCTCGACGTCAAGCTACCGGGCGCCACCGCCCGCGGCCCACCCGCCCGGGTCGCGCGCCGGGCCGCGCGCCGGGCCGCGCGCGGGCCGCGTCCCGGGCGGCGGGCTCGGCAGCGGTGCGGGCGGCGGGGGCGCGGGTGGGTACGCTGCCGCCCCGTGAGTGGTCTCGACGCGCCCGTGCACGACCCCGCCCCCGCGGGCCAGCCGGTCCCGGCGGGCCCCGACCCGCGCAGCACCGCCGGCAAGCTGGCCGAGCTGCACCGGCGCGCCGACGCCGCCGTGGCGGCCGCCGACGAGCGCGCCGCGGCCAAGCAGCACCCCCGCGGCAAGAAGACGGCCCGCGAGCGCATCGCGGCCCTGGTCGACCCCGGCTCCTTCGTGGAGCTCGGCGGCTTCGCGCGCTCGGGCGCCACCGCCTTCGGCGTGGCGAGCAAGCACGTCGACGGCGACGGCGTGGTCACCGGCTACGCCACGCTCGACGAGCGCCCGGTGGCCGTGTACGCGCAGGACTTCACCGCCTTCGGCGGCTCCCTCGGCGAGGTGCACGGCGCCAAGATCGCCGAGCTGCAGGAGTGGGCGGCCACCACCGGCTGCCCCGTGATCGGGATCAACGACGGCGGCGGAGCGCGCATCCAGGAGGGCGTGGCCTCCCTGGTGCAGTACGCGCGGATCTTCCGCCGCAACGTGCACGCCTCGGGCGTGGTGCCGCAGGTCTCGCTGATCGCCGGGCCGTGCGCGGGCGGGGCGGTCTACTCCCCCGCGCTGACCGACTTCACCGTCATGGTCGACGGCACCAGCCACATGTTCGTCACCGGCCCGGACGTGATCCGCACCGTGACCGGCGAGGACGTCGGCTTCGAGGAGCTCGGCGGCGGGCGCACCCACGCCTCGCGCTCGGGGGTGGCGCACCACCTGGCCGAGGACGAGGACGAGGCGGTCGGCTGGGTGCGCGACCTGCTCTCGTTCCTGCCCAGCAACAACCTCTCCGAGCCGCCGCTGCTGCCGCCGGAGGAGCCGCGGCCGCTGGAGGTCGACGAGCACGACCTGGTGCTGGACACGATCGTGCCGGACTCGGCGAACCAGCCCTACGACATGACCGCCGTGATCGCCGCGGTCGTCGACGACGGCGAGTTCCTGCAGGTCCACGAGCTGTTCGCGCCCAACGTGCTGTGCGGCTTCGCGCGCGTGGAGGGCCGCACGGTGGGCATCGTGGCCAACCAGCCCTCGCAGCTCGCGGGCACGCTGGACATCGACGCCTCCGAGAAGGCCGCGCGCTTCGTGCGCACCTGCGACGCCTTCAACGTGCCGGTGCTGACCCTGGTGGACGTGCCCGGCTTCCTGCCCGGGGTGGGCCAGGAGCACGGCGGCATCATCCGCCGCGGCGCGAAGCTGCTGCACGCCTACGCCGAGGCCACCGTGCCGCTGGTGACGGTGATCACCCGCAAGGCGTACGGCGGGGCGTACATCGTCATGGGGTCCAAGGAGATGGGCGCGGACCTGTGCCTGGCCTGGCCGACCGCGCAGATCGCGGTCATGGGCGCGCAGGGCGCGGTGAACATCCTGCACCGCGGCACGCTGAAGCGGGCCGAGGAGGCCGGCGAGGACGTCGAGGCCCGCCGCCGTGAGCTGGTCACCGAGTACGAGGACGAGCTGGCCAACCCCTACGTCGCCGCCGAGCGCGGCTTCGTCGACGCGGTGATCGCCCCCTCCGAGACGCGGGTGCAGGTGGCGCGGGCGCTGCGGGCGCTGGCCACCAAGCGCGCCTCGCTGCCGGCCAAGAAGCACGGGAACATCCCGCTGTGAGCGCGCAGCCGGTCGTCCCCGAGCCCGAGCCGACCCCCGAGCGGGCCGCCGCCGGCCTGCTCGCCGCGCTGCGCATCGAGCGCGGCCACCCCGAGCCGGAGGAGCTGGCGGCCCTGACCGTGGTGCTCACGCGCCTGGCGGCCGCGCCGGCCGCTCCCCCGCCGCCGCTGCCGCGCTCGCGCTGGGCGGACCGCTCCCGCGCGCTGGGGCTGGCGCCGGCGCCCGGCGCGGACGGCTGGCGGGCCAGCGCCCTGCCGCGCTGAGCGGCCGGGCGCGCTCGCGCGGGGTCAGCGCAGGCCGGCGGGCAGCTGCTGCAGCTGCAGCAGCATCCAGGGGCTGAACGGCGAGGGGTCGCGCGCGACCTCGGCGCGCAGCTCGTCCAGGCCCACCCAGCGCCAGGCGCCGACCTCCTCCGGGTTGGGCGCCAGGTCCGCGACGAGGGTGGCGGTGAAGACCGGGCACACCTCGTTCTCCACGGTGCCGTCGGCCATCTCGGCGCGGTAGCGGAACGTCGGCAGCACCGGGGCGACCGCGGTGACGGCGGTGCCCAGCTCGTCGGCGGCGCGCCGGTGCACCGCCTCGGCGGGCTCCTCGCCCGGGCCGGGGTGGCCGCAGAAGGAGTTCGTCCACACCCCCGGCCAGGTGCGCTTGGTGTCGGCGCGGCGGGTCAGCAGGGTGCGGCCGGCCCCGTCGAGCACCCAGCAGGAGAACGCCAGGTGCAGGGGCGTGGCGGTGTGGTGCACCTGCGACTTGGGCGCGGTGCCGCACGGCACGCCGTCCTCGGTGAGCAGGACGACGAGCTCGGTGGCCCGGGTCGCGACGGGCGCGCAGGTGTCGGCAGCGGTCACCGCTGCACCGTACGTGCCCCTCGCGCCGCGCGCACGGAGGCCGCGCGCGCGGCGCGGCCCCCGCCCGGCGGCGGGGGGCGCCGGTGCGCTCAGACCAGCGAGCCCACCCGCCCGCCGGCGGCGGCGACGGCCTCGTCGAGCTCGGCGCCCAGCGAGAGGTCCTCGCCGTCGGCCAGGCGCTGCTCCAGCTCGCGCACCCGCGGGACGACGAGCTCGCCGAACGCCTCGACGTCCTCCTTCACGTGCAGGAACCCCAGCAGCAGCAGGT
This sequence comes from Kineococcus gurbantunggutensis, assembly GCF_050871925.1. Taxonomy (NCBI): domain Bacteria; kingdom Bacillati; phylum Actinomycetota; class Actinomycetes; order Kineosporiales; family Kineosporiaceae; genus Kineococcus; species Kineococcus gurbantunggutensis. Next base: position 7,269 of record NZ_JBJLSG010000079.1, on the reverse strand, counting down.
CCACGCCCACCAGGGAGTACGCCAGCACGCGGCGGGCGACCTCGTCGGGGGTGCCGACCAGGCCGGTGCGGAAACCGTCGTTGTACTGCACCAGGTCGCGGAACTCGCTGTCCGCCCACATGCCCTTGCGGTCCTTCGTGGCGTTGCCGGCCTCCTGCACCGCGGCGCCGAAGCCCTCGACCTTGGCGACGTCGGCCTTGGCGACGATCTCCTCCAGGACCGCCTCGGCCTCCTCGCGCGTGTCGCGCACGACGGCGAAGCCGTTGAGCCCGAAGCGGATCGAGCGGCCGTTCGCGGCGGCCAGGGCGCTGACGGTGCGCACCTGCTCGGCGGCGCCGGCGATCGGCTTGCCGTTCATGAAGTACCAGTCGCTGACGCGGCCGGCCATCGCCTGCGCGGCGGTGGAGTTCCCGCCCTGGAACACCTCCGGCTGCACCCTCGGCTGCGGGCGGAAGGTGATGTCGCGGGCCGAGAAGAAGTCCCCGCTCTGCGAGTAGCCGTCCTGCGACCACACCCCGCGCAGCAGGCTGATGAACTCCTCGGACTGCCGGTAGCGCTCGTCGTGCTCGTGCCAGGTGACGCCGAGCTGGGTGGCCTCGTCCTTGAACCAGCCGGAGACCACGTTCAGCGCCAGCCGGCCGCCGGTGAGCTCCTGCGCGGTGGCGGCGAACTTCGCCAGCACGCCGGGGTGCCAGAAGAACGGGTGGACGGCGGCGATGACCTTGAGCTTCTCCGTCGCCAGCAGCAGGGCCAGGGAGAACGAGGTGGACTCGTGCTGGGCGTCCGCGCCGTAGGAGGCCAGGTAGCGCACCTGGGTCAGGGCGTACTCGAAGCCGGCGCGCTCGGCGGCGCGGGCCACCTCGACGTTGTAGGCGGGGTCGTGGCTCGTGCGCTGCTCGATCGTGGAGACGACGAGACCGCCGGAGACGTTGGGGACCCAGTAGGCGAACTTCACGGGCATGCGGCTGCGCTCCTCCATCGGTCCTGGCGGTAGCACCGGGGGGAGCCGTCGTGGCCCTCGCGGTTGCTGCGGCGTCGTCGAGCCAGGTCTCTCGGCCGCTCTGGATGGTCCCGGCGAGCGTAACCCGGCGCGGGCGCGCGCCGCCACGCACCCGCCCGGACCGCCCTACCCGGACCAGCCCCGCCCCGACCAGTCCCGCCCCGCCGCGGGCCCCTCAGCCCGGCGGCAGCGACCAGGCCAGCACCGCGCACGCCGCGGCCAGCACGAGCAGCACCGCGGTGTCCACGGCGCGCGAGCGCACCGCCAGCGCCCCGGCCACCCGCACCGGCAGCACCAGGCGCAGCACCGCGGCGACGGCCAGGTCCGCGCCCAGCAGCAGCCCGCCGGCCACGGGCCCGGCGAGCAGGGTCAGCAGCAGGGCCAGCCCCGCCCCGCCCACGAGGGCGCCCAGGACGGCGCCGCCCGCGGGCGGCACGCGTCCCGGGGTCCCCGCCGGCGCACCAGCCACGCCAGGCACCGTACCGACGCCGGGCAGCCGCGGCGCGGGCACGCGCCGGGGCTGCCGGGACGGCGCGCCGGGGACCCCGGGCACCTCCGGTCCGCTCAGTGCGCGAAGTGGCGCGCGCCGGTGAAGTACATCGTCACCCCGGCCGCGCGGGCCGCCTCGACGACCTCCTCGTCGCGGATCGACCCGCCGGGCTGCACGATCGCGCGCACCCCGGCGTCGATGAGGATCTGCGCGCCGTCGGCGAAGGGGAAGAACGCGTCGGAGGCGGCCACCGCGCCGCGGGCGCGCTCGTCGCCGGCGCGCGAGACGGCCAGGCGGCAGGAGTCCACGCGGTTCACCTGGCCCATCCCCACGCCCACCGAGGCGCCGTCGCGCGCCAGCAGGATCGCGTTGGAGCGCACCGAGCGCACCGCGCGCCAGGCGAACTCCAGGTCCGCCAGGGTCGCCGCGTCGGCGGCCTCGCCGGCCGCCAGCGTCCAGCCGGCGGGCGCGTCGCCCTCGGCGTCGATGCGGTCCAGCTGCTGCACGAGCACGCCGCCGGAGACCGGGCGCCACTCCTCGTCGCGGCGGCCGTAGCCCTCCGGCAGCTGCAGCAGGCGCACGTTCTTCTTGCGCTGCAGCACCTCCAGGGCCTCGGCCTCGAAACCGGGGGCGACGACGACCTCGGTGAACACGTCGGCGACCTGCGCGGCCATCGCGGCGGTGACCACGCGGTTGGCGGCGATGACGCCGCCGTAGGCGGACACCGGGTCACAGGCGTGCGCCTTGGCGTGGGCGTCGGCCACGTCGGCGCCGGTGGCGATGCCGCAGGGGTTGGCGTGCTTGATGACCGCCACGGCCGGGGCGGTGAAGTCGAAGGCGGCGCGCAGGGCGGCGTCGGCGTCGACGTAGTTGTTGTAGGACATCGCCTTGCCGTGCAGCTGCACGGCCTGCGCGATGCCCGGCTCGGAGGAGGGGTCGGCGTAGACGGCGGCGCGCTGGTGCGGGTTCTCGCCGTAGCGCAGCACCGAGGTGCGCTCCAGGGCGGCGCCGGTGACGGCGGGCCAGCCCTCGTCGCCCTCGTCCAGGGTCTGCGCGGCGAACCAGCCGGCGACCGCGGTGTCGTAGGAGGCGGTGTGCGCGAACGCCTCCGCGGCCAGGCGGCGGCGCTGCGGCTGCGTGAACCCGCCGGCGGCCACCGCCCCGAGCACCTCGCCGTAGCGGGCGGGGTCGACGACGACGGCGACGCTGGGGTGGTTCTTCGCGGCGGCGCGCACCATGGAGGGGCCGCCGATGTCGATCTGCTCCACGACGTCGTCGAAGCCGGCGCCGGAGGCGACGGTCTGCCGGAACGGGTAGAGGTTCACCACGACGAGGTCGAACGGCTCCACGCCGAGGTCGGCGAGCTGCTGCACGTGCTCGGGCAGGCGGCGGTCGGCGAGGATGCCGGCGTGCACGCGCGGGTGCAGCGTCTTGACCCGCCCGTCGAGGCACTCGGGGAACCCGGTGAGCTCCTCCACCGGCGTCACCGGCACCCCGGCGGCGGCGATGCGCGCGGCGGTGGAGCCGGTGGAGACGATCGCGACGCCGGCGGCGTGCAGGCCGGTGGCGAGCTCCTCCAGGCCCGTCTTGTCGTAGACGCTGACGAGGGCGCGCTTGACGCTGCTGCGCTCGGCGGTCGGGTTCTCGGCCATCGGCTGGGGTGGTCCTCTCGGGTGGGCGGGCGCGGGTCGGGCGGGTCGAGCGGGAGGGTCGAGCGGGCGGGTCGAGCGGGCGGGTCAGCTCGGGCGGGGGGCGGGCAGCTCGCCGCGGGCCAGGCGGGCGACGACGTCGACGAGCAGGCGGCGCTCGGCGTCCTTGATGCGCTCGTGCAGGGACGCCTCGTCGTCGCCGTCCAGCACGCGCACGGCCGCCTGGTCCAGGATCGGGCCGGTGTCCACGCCGGCGTCGACCAGGTGCACGGTGCAGCCGGTCACCCGCACCCCGTGCGCCAGGGCGTCGCGCACCCCGTGCGCGCCGGGGAACGAGGGCAGCAGCGCGGGGTGGGTGTTGACCAGCCGGCCGCCGAAGGCGTCCAGCAGCGGTGCGCCGACGATGCGCATGAACCCGGCCAGGACCACCAGGTCCGGGGAGCGGGCGGCCACGGCGGCGGCCAGGGCCCGGTCCCAGGCGGCGCGGTCGGGGTGCTCGCCGGGCGGGACGGCGAAGGTGGCCGCACCCGCGGCGCGGGCGCGCTCCAGGGCGGCGGCGCCGGGCTTGTCGGAGCCGACGGCGACGACGGCGAAGGCGTCGTCGCGGGCGTCCAGGAGCGCCTGCAGGGTGGAGCCGGACCCGGAGGCGAGGACGACGACGCGCGCTGGCACGTGCACGGACGATAGCCGCCGCGGCGGGGCGCGCCGGACGCCCGCCCGCCCGGGCGCCAGGATGGGCGCGTGAGCGCTCCCCCCTTCGTGGCCGCCGCCGACCTCGCCGCCGAGCTGGGCGGCGCGGGCCCGGTCCTGCTCGACGTGCGCTGGCGCCTGGGCGACGCCACCGGCCGCGAGCAGCACCGCGCCGCGCACCTGCCCGGCGCGGTGTACGTGGACCTGGACGCGGAGCTGTCCGCGCCGCCCTCGCCCGCGGGCGGGCGCCACCCGCTGCCCGCGGCGGCCGACCTGCAGCGCGCCGCGCGCCGCTGGGGGCTGCGCGCCGGCTCGCGCGCCGTCGCCTACGACGACGCCGGCGGCGCGGCGGCCGCGCGCGCCTGGTGGGTGCTGCGCTGGGCCGGCTTCGAGGACGTGCGCCTGCTCGACGGCGGCCTGGCGGCGTGGCGGGCGGCGGGCCTGCCGCTGGAGGCCGGGGAGGTGGTGCCCGCGCCGGGCGACGTGGAGCTGGGCCCCGGCGGCGCGCTGCCGTCGGTGGACGCCGACGGGGCCGCGGCGGCGGCCGCGCGCGGGGTGCTGCTGGACGCCCGCGCCCCCGAGCGCTACCGCGGGGAGGTCGAGCCGGTGGACCCGCGCGCCGGGCACGTGCCCGGTGCGCGCAACCTGCCGCCGGCCTCGCTGACGGGCGCCGGCGGGCTGCTGCTGGGGCCGGTCGAGCTGCGCGAGCGGCTGGCGGCGGTGGGCGTGGCGCCGGGCACCGAGGTGGTGGCCTCGTGCGGCTCGGGGGTCTTCGCCAGCCTGGCGGTGGCGCAGCTGGCGGCCGCGGGCGTGGGGGCGGCGCTGTGGCCGGGCTCGTGGTCGCAGTGGTCCGTCGACCCGGCCCGCCCCGCCGCCACCGGCCCCGACCCCCACCCGGGTCCCGCCCCCCACCCGGGCCCCGAGGGCGCCGCCGGGCGCTGAGACGCCCGCCCGGGCACCGCGCGGTGCACGCTGCGTAGAACGCCTCTCGCGCTGCGGTGACGGACGCCCGCGGACTGCGCCGAACGCCCCCCGCGGCGCGCGGCGGCGTGGTCCGATGTCGCGCCATGAGCACCCGGAACAGCCCCTGGCCCGCCGGGACCCCCTCGTGGGTGGACCTGGCGTGCACCGACGTCGAGGCGTCGGCCGCCTTCTACCGCAGCGTCCTGGGCTGGGAGGTGGCGCGGCTGGGCCCGGAGTTCGGCGAGGGCCCCTTCCTGCAGTTCCTGGCCGGCGGGCGCGTCGCCGCGGGCGCCGGGCCGGCCGGGCGCGGCCCGACGGGGTGGCACCTGTTCGTCGCCACCGACGACGCGGCGGCCACCTGCGCCGCCGCGGCGGCGGCCGGGGCGCGGGTGCTCCTGCCGCCGCGGCCGGTCGGCGACCACGGCACCCTGGCCGCGGTCCTGGACCCCGCCGGGGTGCCGCTGGGCCTGTGGCAGGCGGACCGGCACCCCGGTGCGCGGGTCGTCGACGAGCCTGGCGCCCTGGTGTGGTGCGACCTGCGCTCCCCCGACCCGGCCGCCTCCCGCGGCTTCTGCGCCGAGGTGTTCGGCTGGTCCTCCGGGGAGCTCGCCGACGGCTGGGGGGCGGTGACCCCCGCGGGCGCCGGGCGCCCGGCCGGCGGCATCGGCCCGGACCGGCACGGGCGGCCGGGCTGGCTGGTGCACTTCGGGGTGGCCGACTGCGACGCCGCGGCGGCCGCGGCGCGGGCGGCCGGCGGGACGGTGCTGAGCCCGCCCCGCGACACCCCGCTGGGCCGGGTGGCCGAGCTGGCCGACCCCGCGGGCGCGCTGCTGGCCGTGGTGTCCGGCGAGCGGAGCCGGCAGCCGGACCGCTCCTGAGCCGCGCGCCTCAGCCGCGCACCTCAGCCGCGCCCGCGGACCGGCCCGCCGCTGCCGCCGCCGTCCCGGCCGCTCCCCGCGGCGCCCGTGCTCCCGCCGGCGGGCCGGCGCGAGCGGCCGGCCGGCCCGGCGGCGGAGCCGGGCGGGGCCAGCAGGCCGCCGGTGCGCTCGCTGAGGGCGGCGGGCAGGTCGGAGGCGACGCGGGTGCCGCGCCAGGCGGTCCACGCGCGCTGCAGCAGCACCGCGGCCACCCCGCCGGCGGCGACCTCGCCGGCGACGGCCAGGGCGGTCCACGCCGCGTGCGGGCCCATCTCGCCCATGCGCCCCGAGCCCAGCGGCCCGGACGCGGCGGCGGCGAGCACCCCGCTCACCAGCCCCGCGAGGGCACCGGTGAGCAGCGCCACCGCGACGCGGTGCAGCGGCCCGGCGGGCTCGCCCGCGCGGGGGCGGCGCAGCAGCGCCGCCCCCGCGCCCACGAGCACCGGCAGCAGCACGACGGCCCACGCCGCGACCGGGGCGGGCCCCTGCGGGGGCAGCGCCCCCAGCACCGGCACCGCGGGCAGCGTCGCCAGCGTCGTGCCGCCGGGCGCCACCGACGTCGCGGTGCCCACGGCGAAGCCGGGACCGGCCAGCCACGCCAGCCCCCACACCGCCAGCGTCGGCAGCAGCAGCGCCTGCGCCAGCACCAGCAGCGCGCCGCCGAGCAGGCCGGGCTCCAGGGAGCGGTGCAGCAGCAGCACGTCGGAGCGGCCGTGCACCAGCGCCACCGCCACCGCCAGCGAGCCCAGCGCCACCAGCGCCGCGGCGCTCGCCGCGGCCGGGCGCAGCGCGGCGGCCAGCGCGGCCGGCACCCGCGGCGGCAGCGGCGGGCGGTGGGCGCGGGCCCCGGCGAGGAAGCCGAGCCCGCCCACCAGCGCCCCGCCGAGCAGGGCCTGCACCGGGGCGGCGGCGCTGACGCCGCTGCGGGTGACCAGCGCGAGCAGCAGCGCCAGGACGCCGTAGCCGGCGGCGAACACCCCCGCGCCGGGCCAGAACGGCACCCCGCGCTCGGCCTCGACCTGGTCGCGCACCCACGTCCGCACCGCCCGCACCGCCGAGGCCAGCGCGAGCAGCGTCACCCCCAGCGGGGCGACGGCCAGGGAGCCGCCGACCACGGCGACCGGGGCGCCGTGGCCCAGCAGCCACACGTCGGCGCCCACGCGCACCACCGCCGCCAGGGACGAGGTGGAGCGCACGGCGCCGAGCCAGGCCACCAGGGTCAGCACGGCGATCGGCACGAGCAGGGTGAGCACCGCGCGCACGGCGGCCGTCAGCAGCGGCAGCAGGTCCGCGGGCGCGGGACGGGCCGCGGCGGGCCCGGCGGTGGCGGGGGGCGAGGTGGCGGGAGGGCTGGACATCGCCTCCATCCTGCCCCCGCCCGCGGGGGCACCCGGTCAGCGACGCGCGGCGGCGCACGCGGCCGGGGGGGGGGGGCGCGGGGGGGGGGGGCGGGCGGGCGGGGGGGCGCGCGCGGTGAGGAGGACGAGGTGCCGCCGCACCGCCGCCAGGAGCGGGAGGTGCTTCGGTGAGCGGGACGACCGGTGACGTGCTGGGCGAGGA